>NZ_MUGT01000231.1 GCF_002217205.1 Flavobacterium branchiophilum NBRC 15030 = ATCC 35035
TAACTAAACGACATTGAATCATATATAGAAAAGAAACAATTAAATTTGGGGCTAAACTCGAATCCAAAAATTGACGAAAAAGAAATTCTAATTATTAAAAATAGGTATAAAAACGAAATGCAAAAATAGAAAACCATTTGATAACAACTAGAGAGTACACATTTTTTTCATCGTTTTTTTATTGTATTCATAATTACTTCGTATTTCATTGCGACTGAAAACCGAACTGCGAAAACCTTGCTGTTTTTTACAATATTTTAAGAACTCGCTGATAAAATTAATATCAAACATGACAGAACTAAAACTTTACAAATCTAACTCAAAAGGATTTAAAATTCTTGCTATGTCTTTGCCTTTTGTTTCAATTGGAATTTGGATGATTGCTGAAAATCACAATGGAACATTTGACTTTTATATGGGTTGGTTTATTACTTCTTTTTTTGGTTTAGGAATTCTAATAATTATTTTTAATTTTTTAGACAAAAGACCGCAAATAGTAATATATGAAAATGGAATTTGGAACAGAACGACAAAACAGAACGAAATCAAATGGGAACAAATTAAGGAGTGTTACTTGATAGATATTTATAATCAAAAATTCATTTCTATTGTTACGAACGAAACATTTGCGCTCAAAAAAAATACTTTTAGTTGGTTAAACAAGTTGAATAAATATGTTGCAGCTCAAGAAATGAACATAAATTTAGGCCTAATAAACATTGACGAAAACAAACTGACAGATTTTATCAACAATATTAGATTGTCAGAAAAAAGTCTTCGAAATAATCAAATCAAGAACTTCAATTCTAATTTGACTATGAAAAAAGTCTCAAATACTCAAAAATACATTGCTAATTTGCTAATTTTAATTTGTTTGCTTATTGCTTCTTTTAGTAATTTATATGCGTTTTGGGTTATGATGATTACTATGGGGATTGGAGGTTTCATAGGAAAGTGGTTTAGAGGAACAAATAATAATTCCAATTTGAGAAAATACGCTTTTCGAATAGTTTATTTAGGATTTACTAATATGGTTTTATATTTACTTATTATTAAATGCTATGAGTACACAACAAAAAATATTGGAACGAAATTGACTAATGAAATAGAAAATTATAAAACTAAAAATGGAAATTATCCACATGAAATAAAAACATTAAACAAAAAACTAAACTTAAACCTATTTGAAAAATATATTGTAGATAAAATAGACTACAAAAAAACAGATAAAGAATATATGCTAGAGCTTATGTTCTTAAATCAGAACTTGAAAGAATTTGACAAAGAACATAAAGAATGGGATTAATTCTGCCAACAACACTTAACCTATCATTACACCTAAAAAACAACCAATAAAAATAAACAACCATGCGTTAAACCGATTACATTCTCGCTCCTTATAGAGTTATCGAAAAGTTTTTGTTAGCATTTCAAGAGGATCTAGTCCCTCTTTTTTTTTGAAAATTTGTAAATAAATGCTATTTTATTTCAGTGTTTTTTATTATTTTTGAAAAATATTTAACGGCAGTTTTTTCACAGGCTTTCGTTGACCGACAGTTGTTCGAAAATACGTAGAAGTAAACAATTAGTAAAAACATTGTTTTCTGAATGACTTAGGAAATCAGAAACGTGAAATTTTGAAAACAGAATGTTAAATGTTTTTACAAAAAAATACAAATAACAAAACCGTCAAAAAACATCTAACAAATTATTAAAAACAATAGAAATATGAAATATGAAACATGAAATTATTGAAAAAATTTTATTGTCTATAGGACTTTTAAATCTTTTAACCTTTTTGTTGTTTCTGATATTTGGAAATGATGATGGTTGGTTTGTTGTAAATTTACCTTACGTTATAGAAAAAATAATATTTTTTTATATACCAATTGTTTTTACAATATTTTCAATAATTCTTTTTGCAGTTGAATATTACAAAAATCGAAATAAAAACTGGTATTATTTTTTCTTAATTACAATTTCATATTTGCCTGTTTTGCTTTTTGTTGTACTATCAGTTCACAGACCAGCACATTGATTGATTGTATTGAGTTTAAATATTATTCAAAAAATTTTTAATGTAAATTTAAAATATCAGAAGTTCAAAAGGTGATTATTTGTAAAAATGATTTCAACTAAATTTAACCGAACCTACAATCGAGTTGACTGCCACGATGAATAAGGACAGGGAGAGCCTCTCAATTGTTTACATTCACGAAAACCAAAAAAGCAAGGCACAGATTCAACACATAAACACATCAATAAAAAGTAACTGATTATCGGGAACAATGGTATCCTCCAAACTAGAAAGACGCATTTGTAAACGGGCTATTCCTGTGATATGTTGCATGGTTAAATGTACAAAAATTAATAATAAAAAACACTGTTTTATTTTATTTTTTTATTATTTTT
>NZ_MUGT01000232.1:0-504 GCF_002217205.1 Flavobacterium branchiophilum NBRC 15030 = ATCC 35035
TATAGGGGGCTAGACCACCATACTTATTAATAAAAGGATATTTAAGAATAAACTATAATAAACCACCATGCCCAACCCAATAACCCACAGCACCCAACTACAATGCAACCAAGGCACAAAGCCAACGGCGCTAACGGTTACAAGCCAAACTTTTATGAAAATAGAAGACAAGTTGCAAGCCACCGAAGCAGACATAAAACCAAACGAAAACATTATGCCCTTTGGGCAATGCAAACTAAAAATGTATGCAGGCGGTCTATTACCCTGCGTCCCTGCACCTACAAAATGGCAAGATGTTTCCGTTTTTGATATTGTAGACAAAAAAGAATTGTTAGACACTTCCACTTGTCCTTGCTCGGTTGGTGGTAAAATATCGGTAGTAAAATCAGCCCAAAGTTTTGTTTCAGAATAATCTTGTGCCAAACTGCATAAGCCATACGTCAAAGTAAACAAGACACCTGCCAAAGTAGATAAAGCTTATGCCGAAATAGATAAGCCTTGTGC
>NZ_MUGT01000232.1:664-790 GCF_002217205.1 Flavobacterium branchiophilum NBRC 15030 = ATCC 35035
CAAGATTGCGGGGTAAGTGATTAATTTAATGTTTTGGCATATCAATAAAGTTCAGTAATAACCTAAAAGTAAAGGTTAATTTAGTCCGCAACCTCGCCAAGCGCCAGAACGTGTGTGACTTGAACA
>NZ_MUGT01000233.1 GCF_002217205.1 Flavobacterium branchiophilum NBRC 15030 = ATCC 35035
CAAAAAAGCTTCTAAAAATTCGTAAAGCAAAAAAGATGGCAAATTTGAAACAAGAAATGATAAAAATGGAGAGGCTAATGTATTTGATCATTACAGAAGCCTCTTGAATTTTTAATAAAAATCCTAAATAAGCAAAATTTAAAATGAGAAAAACGATAAATTGCTTGACTATTTTTTCGAGGATGTCAAAAGCTTTTGTAAAGCGGTAAACTTCATAAAATTTTGTATTCCAAGAAGTTACAAACCAAGCAATCGAAACAAAGGCAAAATATCCAAATTTACTAAAAACCCAATAATCGGCCAGTAGATTTATTACCAATAAATCTACAAGATAAGTAAAGGGCCTTATGTAAGCCGAGTATCTGCCTATTCGTTTTTTCAATTAAAATATGTATTTAGTAAAATCTTTGTGTTCTTCTTTCAAAAGCGCTTCGGTAGATAACGATTTGAAATAGTCGTAAGTAATTTTCATGCCTTCTGCTCTGCTCACTTTGGCCTCCCAGCCTAAAATTTCTTTGGCCTTGGTGGTGTCTGGTTGTCTTTGAAGTGGATCGTTTATTGGCAGCGGATGGTAAACCACTTTTTGATTGGTACCCGTTAGTTTGATGATTTCATCTGCAAAATCTTTGATGGTTATTTCGTCTGGATTTCCAATATTTACTGGAAAAACATAATCAGAATGTAACAATCGGAAAATACCTTCTACCTGATCATCTACATAACAAAACGAACGGGTTTGACTACCATCGCCAAAAATAGTTAAATCTTCGCCACGAAGTGCTTGCCCAATAAAGGCAGGAATTACACGGCCATCGTTGAGTCTCATTCTTGGCCCGTAAGTGTTAAATATTCTTACGATTCTGGTTTCTACACCATGAAAAGTATGGTAAGCCATTGTTATTGACTCTTGAAAACGTTTGGCTTCGTCATACACGCCACGAGGACCAATAGTGTTTACGTTGCCATAATATTCTTCTGTTTGTGGGTGTACTAATGGATCGCCATATATTTCAGACGTAGAAGCAATTAAGATTCTGGCTTTTTTAACCCTTGCTAATCCTAATAAATTGTGGGTTCCAAGTGAACCTACTTTGAGGGTTTGGATGGGTATTTTCAAATAATCTATTGGGCTTGCTGGTGATGCAAAGTGCAGGATATAATCCAAATTTCCAGGTACATGAACAAATTTGGTAATATCGTGGTGATAAAACTCAAAATGTTCTAATTTGAATAAATGTTCAATGTTTTTTAAATCGCCCGTAATCAAATTGTCCATACCAATAACGTGGTAACCTTCAGCAATAAATCGGTCGCACAAGTGAGAGCCCAAAAAACCAGCTGCTCCTGTTATTAAAATTCTTTTCATGATAGTGTATTAATTGTATTATTATTTGTAAATTTATAGGTATTTTGAATAT
>NZ_MUGT01000234.1 GCF_002217205.1 Flavobacterium branchiophilum NBRC 15030 = ATCC 35035
TTTAAGGGGCTGAAACACATGACAAAAAGCAAAATAGATTGTTTTCCAAACGATTAACACCTGTAAAAAGAAATTTAGATAAGTAATCTAAGCCGTATTTGAAAACACTTACAGCTCTTCTGCCGTGTTTTTTTATTATTATTGTTTTGATATTTTCATCTAAATAGTCACCAATTTTATAGCACCATACAAAAGCAATCATTGTGAGTGAGAATAATTTTTCTAACCTATCTAAATCGGTTACGTGTGTGTCTTCTATATTAAACCCGCTACTCTTTAATCCTCGGAAGAGGGTTTCAATCTGCCAACGTTGTTTGTAATATTCCATTGCCTGTTCTGGTTTATTAAAAGAAACTATGATTAAAAATTCTATCTTTCCCTTTCTATCAATTGTTTTAGTCCCTGAAAGATAGCAACGCTGTCCGTGTAAGGCTATTATTTTTGGATAGTGGTAAAACTCGCCAACTTTCAAACTATTAAATAACCAAAACGCCTTTATTTCTTCTTGTTTTTGATACGAGTAAATAGTAAAATTATTCCTGCTTCTAATGTGGTATCGAATTTTCTCGTTATTCAAAAATTCTAACCATTTCCCTCCAACAAACTCTCTGTCAGCTAGTAAGCAATCTATACTTTGCGTTCCGAACCACTGAATATACTTTTTAATTAAACTTATTCGCTCCTGTGTATCGGAATTTCCTTTTTTGTCTAACATCTTAAACATCAAAGGAAAAGCTACGTTTTTATAACTGACTCCTAACATTAAAATGTTGATATTTTTCTCTCCAAATTTCCAATTGGTTCTGTCTAACACCAGTACTAAATGCTCTTTGAATGGTAGCAGGTTAAATATTAGCATTGAAACAACTTTCATCGGAAAATCAAAATCCTTCATAAATCGTTGGATTCTCCTATATGAACTATTTTTGGCTCATATAAAATAATT
>NZ_MUGT01000235.1 GCF_002217205.1 Flavobacterium branchiophilum NBRC 15030 = ATCC 35035
CATGCCGAGGGGTATGTTAAGCATACGGCTGGTGCTTTTAATTATGTGTTTAACTATACAGACCATTTGGGTAATGTAAGAATGAGTTATGGCAAAGACCCTGTTTCGGGCGTTTTGAAAATAACGGAAGAAAATAATTACTACGCTTTTGGAATGAAACATAAGAATTACAATATGTCGTTGAGGGGATATGGCAAATTGAATGGTAGTATTAGCCTTAACACTTGCGAAAATTGTGTAAGTTCTTATAAGTATAAGTACCAAGGACAAGAACGTCAAGATGAGCTAGGGCTTAACTGGGACAGCTTTAAGTGGAGAAATTATGATTATGCTATTGGACGGTTTATGAGTATTGACCCGTTGGCGGAAGATTATATTTATAATTCACCATATGCGTTTGCTGAAAACAAAATTGGTATGGGTAGAGAGCTTGAGGGCTGTGAATTAGGTCCGCTTTGGGGTCCTATGGCAGGTGTAATGTTAGAAACAACAAATACGCCACCTCTTACTGGTACAATGACCAATATTGCGAAAACTTCCATAGAAGTAGGAGCAAAAACATCAGAAACTGTTGGAGGTAAAACAGAAATACATCACCTTATACCACGAGGGGTAAAAGGAAATGATGTAGTAAAAGCCGCAAGGGATGAAGGATTTAAGTTTGAAGGTGCTGAAAATAAAGTACCTTTAGAAAAATTTAGTAAAGTAACTGGAGAAGGGCAGCACGGAAATCATCCTAATTATAATAAAGGTGTACTTGAGAAAATTACTGAATTTGCTAAGGCTAATGAAGGAGCTACGCCAAAAGATGCTTTAAACTTTATTAGAAATTTGACAAATGAGTTAAAACAAACTATCAAAAACAATCCTGATACAAAAGTTAATGACATTTTAAAAACCAAAACAGCCATAGATAATACAGCAGTAAGAAAACCTGACTTACCAAAACCTGATCCGAAACCGAAACCTGATCCTAATAGTAAATAACAAATTAAATTTAAGTATATGGAATACATATATAACACTCCAGAAGAAGCAATAATATCATTAGAAAAAGCTTACAGCAATAAAGATTTAGAAAATGTAATTGCATCAAAAGATTTTGAAACAGAAGCAAAATTAATGTTGCAAAATAATTCTATATTATTAACAAGAGAGCTAATACAGGAAACATCAGAGTTATTAAGATTATCACTTATAGAACATATTCAAAATAATGGATATCCAAATTTTAACGATGTTAAAAGAGTTTTTTCGAGCTTAAGTGAAATAGATAATAATCTTTATGTTTTAGATGAAACATTAAATTATACTAATGGGGAAAGTTATACAAATAAAATTATGTTGACGAATACAGACGGACAATGGAAAGTTGTAATGACTAAATAAAAATATATAATTAGAAAAAAAACCGAGCAATTGCTCGGT
>NZ_MUGT01000236.1 GCF_002217205.1 Flavobacterium branchiophilum NBRC 15030 = ATCC 35035
TTTTGCGTAACGTGAGTAAGTTCAAACAAAAAATCAGGAAAAAGACTGTTTTCGGGTTCATCAATCAATAAAAAGCCTGTTTTTACTTCTTTGTTAAAGTATAATGAAAAAATATGCCCCACTCTAAAAATAAAATTTCTAATTCCTGTACTCAATTCACTATAAGGAATATTTTCTTTAGTGCCTTTTAGCCTGATGTAAGCCTTTAGATTATCTGAAAGTTGTATAAGATTACTTGCATTTTCAACATCAAATTCAAGGCCTGCTTTGTCTAATATTTTATTCCAAAGAATAGCAATTTCGTCTAAAATTTTAGGATTAATCTTTTCAAATTCAGCTAATAATTCTCTTTTTGTTTTGGAAAGATTTTCGGGTTTGTTCTCAAAAATTTGTTGTTCTTCATCTCTTTTTTTGATAAGATAAATTAAAAGCGTCCAAAAACTTTGAATGTTTTGATCAGAAACCTCGTGATAATTTGGGAAATTAGTAAACAGTTGAAGTGCTTCGTTTACAGAACTATTAGGTACATCTCCAATATTAATTAAATGATTTTGATGTGATTCTGAAGGGGCGTAAATGTGTAAAAAATCTTTTTTTTTCCAAAAATCATGCACTTTACACATAATGTCATCGTTTGCAACATTTATTTTGTTTTGTGAAATAAATTCTTTAAAACTATCTTCTGTTCCATCTATTTCAGCAAAACATTTTTCAATTTCAGAATTATATAAAAAAATGAAATCGAGTTATTTACATA
>NZ_MUGT01000237.1 GCF_002217205.1 Flavobacterium branchiophilum NBRC 15030 = ATCC 35035
TGGTATTCAAAAAGAAAATTGGGCTAAAGTATATTTGGAAGGAAAAATTGGTTATATTGACATTGCAGGATATGAGGTGGTACCTGCAAAATATACAACCATAGATAGTTTTGACAATCTCAATAAAGGTTGGGCATTGGTTTCCATCGAGAATAAATTTGGCTTTATTGACGTTAATGGTAGAGAAATTTTAGAACCAATTTACGATAAAATTTATCCATTTGATGAAAATAGAAAAGATTGGGCTAAAATTATCCATGCTGGCAAATCAGGATTTATTGATAAAACAGGAACTCTTGTTGTGAACACCGTTTATGACAATATCAAACCTTTTGGCGAGTATAGAAGTGGATGGTCTTTAGTTCAAATTGGAGACTTTTTGGGCTTTATCGACGAAACAAATGGCAAAGAAGTTGTTCAGGTAAAATACCGTGAAATTGAAAAATTTAGTTTGAGAAAGAAAAATTGGGCTTTAGTAAAACAAAATAGCTTGTATGGATTTATTGATAAATCTGGAAAAGAAGTGATTCCTCCATCATTTGAAAGTATTACTCCGTTGGACGAACTTAACAAAAACAATTAGGTTTATAGGATTTATAAAAATTATAAAAACTTTTTTTTTGATATGTATAAAAAAAGCTGTTCATTTGGTTGAACAGCTTTTTTTGTTATAATTAGAATAATACCAAATATACA
>NZ_MUGT01000238.1 GCF_002217205.1 Flavobacterium branchiophilum NBRC 15030 = ATCC 35035
AAATATACATATAAAATATATTTGGTATGAGTTATGGTTTTAGTTATAAAAATTATTTCTTTTTTGTAATGAAAATATGTATTGATACTGTAAAAAATTGAAGTACATTTTATTATATTTCTTAATATCTTTGAATAATTAAATTTTATAAATATTTTTGAAATACAATTAAAAATAAATAGTATTTATTTTATTTATTTAAAATAAAATACATTAATATTTGTTATAATAGAATTATAGTTCTTCATTTAATTTAAAAAAAAATTAAAAATTATAAAATTACTTTATTTTTAAAATTAAAGGAAATCAATTATAAAACGGTTCATATAAGATTATTCATTTTGATTTACCTAAGACTATTGAAATCACATTGCCAGTAAATATTTACTATATAATTAGTAGTATAAAATACACTTAAAATTAATAAGTTATTACTTAAAAAAAATAATTAATACATATTTTTAGTTTAATAAAATTATTACATTTTTTTTTCAGCCATGTTTAAAAAAAATAAAATAAATATTTTGTGTAAAATATACACAAAACATTTGGTGGTTTCAAAAAGTAGTTTTATCTTTGCGTAATAATAACACAAAATAAATAATTATGTTGCTCCATTTAGACCCCAATTTCAAACCATTTGCAGGAGAAGAAATCCAATTTGATAAATTTACTTTTTCGGGTGGGGAACCTCATATTAAAATCAATCCAAACTTTGATTTGACTGAAAAAGTAACTGTTACACACCGCATGCAATCCTTTAATGACCTTGGTTTTTTGTGTTTGGCTGCTGATGCTTTGCAACGCATGGGAGCACAACTCGGCACTTTGTTTATCCCTTATTTTCCAGCAGCTCGACAAGATCGGGTGATGGTAGCGGGCGAACCTCTTTCGGTAAAAGTATATGCCCAGATTATCAATAGTTTAGGTTTTGAAAAAGTGATGGTTTTTGATGCCCATTCGGAGGTAACACCCGCTGTTTTGGACCATTGTGAGGTCATTCCGAATCATGATTTTATTCAAAAAGTAGTTGGAAAAATTGGTGATGAGTTACTTTTGATTTCGCCAGATGGTGGTGCTTTGAAGAAAATATACAAAGTATCCGAATTTTTGGGAGGCGTAGAAGTGGTAGAATGCAGCAAAAGCCGCGATGTGAAAACAGGTAAATTATCTGGATTTAAAGTTTACAAAGACGATTTAGAAGGAAAAAATTGCCTCATTGTAGATGACATTTGCGATGGTGGTGGCACTTTTGTTGGTTTGGCACAAGAACTCAAAAACAAAAATGCAGGCAAACTATACCTAGCCGTGAGCCACGGAATTTTCAGCAAAGGTTTTGAAGCCCTGCAAGACTTTGAACGCATTTTTACAACCAATTCTTTTAGGGATTTTGAGAATGAAAAGGTGGAAGTGATAAAAATTGAAACGAGATGAAAATACAACTAATCAAAGGAGATATAACAACTATTGAAGTAGATGCCATTGTTAATGCTGCCAATTCATCACTTTTGGGCGGTGGAGGTGTTGATGGTGCCATTCACAGAATTGGCGGAAAACAAATTTTGGAAGAATGCATCGCAATTAGAAATAAACAAGGTGGTTGCAATACAGGTGAAGCGGTCATTACTAAAGCAGGTAATTTGCCATCAAAATATGTTATTCATACCGTTGGACCTGTTTGGAATGGTGATAAAGAAGAAAAGAAATTACTTTTGGAAAACTGTTATCGGAATGTTTTAGAATTGGCTGTTTCAAACCATATAAAAACGATTGCTTTTCCTAATATTAGTACTGGAATTTATCATTTTCCAAAGGATAAAGCAGCAAAAATTGCAATAAATACCGTTTCTAATTTTATTCAAAAAGATAAAATAGAAGAAGTTATTTTTGTTTGTTTTGATGAGGAAAATTTCAATATTTATAAAGAAGTGTTGGTATCTATTTAAAATGCCACAGATGCACAGAT
>NZ_MUGT01000239.1 GCF_002217205.1 Flavobacterium branchiophilum NBRC 15030 = ATCC 35035
CATCAAATATCGGGCAATACGAGCTGGAAGTGCAGTTCCTTGCAAAATTTAGTGATTCCGCCTTTTTTGGCGGATGAACTAAATTTTAATAAAAACGAAATGGTCAGCGCTGAGACATTTCTTCAAACATCGGTGTAAAACTCGCCGGTCGTTTGTTCCTTGCATGGCAAAGATATAAACAGTTTTTGTATATTTGCAACAACATAAATTAAAAAGTCCGATTAATGGGGGGCTAGACCAGTCTTATGAATTAAATAATGTAATTAGTCATTATGATGATAATAATAATATTAAAAAAGATAGATTTTATTGGAAGGCAAAAATTGAGCAATTTTCTATAATACTTGAACTTTCATATTATAACGAATGTGAAATATTTATTAAAAACTTAAATATTGAACATATAGACGACATTAAATCAAAACTAGAATTGTTAGACTTATATTGTATTTATTATCATTCAATAAACAATTTTGAAAAGTTAATTCATTTTGTTGGTTTATCTTCTGATATTAGAGTAAATAATTTTGATGATAATAATCCAGAAATGGTCAAAGGATTTAATAATATGGCTATAATTTTGAAAAATAGTGGTGATCTTGATAAAGCAATAGAATATTATAAAGAGGCAATAAATATTCAATTAAATAATAAACTTTCAAATAAAAAAATAACTGCAACTATTTTAAAAAATTTAGGGGATGTATATTTAGAGTTGGTCTAGCCCCCTATAA
>NZ_MUGT01000024.1:0-31210 GCF_002217205.1 Flavobacterium branchiophilum NBRC 15030 = ATCC 35035
CTAAGTAAGTAACTCGAATTTTATATTAAAATATTTGATTTATCAATATCAATTTTAGGTATAATTTTATTTTCATTCTTGATTCCGTTTATATATATTATAAATTTGTTTGCAAATAAAGGCCCTTTGTTTTATTCTCAAGAAAGAGTAGGCAAAAACGGTAAATTATTTAAAATATTCAAACTGCGTAGCATGGTTACCAATGCAGAAAAGCATGGAGCTGTTTTTGCAGCTTCAAATGATGCTAGAATTACACCTTTTGGAAAAATTTTAAGAAAAACACGTTTGGATGAATTACCACAATTTTTTAATATATTAGTTGGTGATATGAGTTTTATTGGTCCTAGACCAGAGCGTCAAGTATTTGTGGATCAAATTTTAGAAATCATGCCTTTTTATAGCACCAGGCACATTATTAAACCTGGTTTGACTGGTTGGGCTCAAGTTAATTATTCTTATGGAGACAAATTAGAGGATAGTCTTGTAAAACTTCAATATGATTTGTATTATATCAAACACCGAAGTATTTATTTAGATATCAATATTATTCTAAAAACTTTGAGCACCGTTTTGTATTACAGAGGGCAGTAAAACAGACTTTTGTTGTTTGTAAAGCATTATCAATGTTGTAATTATTATTGGTAAAATCATTATTAAATAAGCTTTGTTTAATAATATAATAATGTATATGCCAATGAAAGCATAGCAAATATTTAATAGTAATTTAAAATATGTACCTTTTAGGTGTTTTAAATAAAATAATATTAAGTATAATGGATTAAAAAGTAATATATTGTAATTTAAACTAACTTCTTGATGGTTGGAGTAAAAACTAACAAAAAGCAATACAAAACCTATAATTCCCATTAATATAATATATAAATTATTGATTATTTTATTATTTAATACAGTCATTAATAATAATAATAATAATGACAAGAAATAAATGTTATTCCACAATGGATTGTCATCATTTGTAAGGTGTTTTACATTTAAAACTTTAGTGCTTTCGACTAATTTTTTTTGATGGATAGTTGTATTTTCAAGTTGTTCCATTAATTCTTTTGGAAGAAAAAGCTTAGAAGCCGTTTGATCTGTTTTGGCTCCAAAAAGAATATTGATGCCTAAATTTTCAAAAAAATGATTGTTTAGATAGCTGTATAAAATACTTCTGTAGGAAATTGTGTTGTTTAATGTTTTATGAATGACATTTTTTCCTATAATACTATTAATTTTATCTAAAACCATTGTTGTACAATTACGATCTATAAATTTATAAGTATAAAATCGTTCATCAGTATATAAGGACATACTTATTTGTTCAAATATTTGTTGTTTTTGATTTGTATTTAATACCAAAGTTTGTTCAAAAACATCTCTATTGGTTTCAACATATTCCGAAATAAAATCCTGATAGGTATTACTTGCAACAAAATATTTTAAATCTCCTTTTACAAATTTTAAATAAAAATAATCGGTATTAAAATCAAAATAGCCATAATTAAATACAATATCTAATTGGTTTTGTGGGTCTAAAAATCGAATAGCTGTGTGGCCATAAATACTGTATAATTCATTACCACTACCACAAGTTAAAACACTAACCTTGGCATCATCAGATAATTTGATACATTGTGATTGACTTCTGTGTATCGCAAAAATAATTATAAAAAAAGCAAATAAAAAATGTAATTTTCCTTTCATTATGTAAAAAAAATAGTTTATCTAAATATACTTAAATCAACTTTAACTGAAAAAATATTAGAGTACAATGCTGCACTTTGATTACCTAAATCAGTTAAAGCATAATCTACTTGAATGCCTTTATACTTAAAACCCAATCCAAAATTTGGTTGAAAACTTAATTTTTGAGTTTTATCTAATTGAGTAATATTTTGAAAATTACCAACACCAATTCTTAAAAAAGCCAAATCGTTATACCCTCCTTCAAAACCTAAAGCTGGATCGATACTTACAATATTGCTAGATATTAAATCATTTGTTTTGGCAAATTGCATATTCAATTGGGCCGCTGCAAGCAAACTAAAATCACTATGAAAATCTATTTTTTTAGACACTCCAAATTGTGCTCTAGGCAATGTGATTTCGGTATTTTCTGGCAATTCTTGATTTTGTCCACTGATTGCATCCTTAATTGTTTCAAAATTTTCTTGATTGATATTCCAAATGTTATAAGTTGTTGAAATGTCTCTAAGCATCAAACCAAATTTCCAATCATTGCGTTGGAATTGTATGCCAAAATCAAAACCAAAGCCCCACGAATTGGCAAAATTACCTATTATTCTATGAATAATTCTCGAATTGATACCATATTGTAATCCCTGAACTTGCAAGTTTCTGGCATAAGAAAAGGTAAAGCCATAATCTGCTGCCGAAAATAAGCTGACCCTGTTATAATCTATATTACCTTGATTATCAATTAATTGTGTGGTATTTAAAATATTATCTACACCAAACCGAATGGCAGAAATCCCCCAAGCACTGTTTTTGTCAATTGGAGCTGCATAGGCCATAAAATCGTATTGAGCAATATTAGCAAAATAACTGGCGTGCATCAGGCTCATTTGTTTGTCTTCTAAATTCATCAAACCAGCTGGATTCCAGTAAGTTGCATTAACATCCTGAACGCTAGACACAACAGCGTTTGACATGCCTAAAGCAGCAGCATCTACTCCAATATTCATAAAATCGTTAGAATATTTTCTAACAACCTGACTTTGAATACTTAAGCTAAATAAAAATATGATAAATAAAATAATTTTTTTCAAAATAAAATAGTTTTTGCAAATATCCGTTAAAAATCTCTAATAAAAAACGTTGATGTCTATAACTTATTATATAAATTTGTAAACTTTTAAAACAAAATCCAAATATAATGAATTTCAAAAAACATATCCCAAATAGTATTACATTATTAAATCTTTTTTGCGGTTGTTTAGCCATAGTTTTTGTGGCAAACAAGCAGTTTGACATGGGATTTTATATGATTTGTTTAGGCATTTTTTTTGATTTTTTTGATGGCTATTTTGCTCGTATGTTCAACGTTTCGGGGCCATTAGGCTTGCAACTTGATTCATTGGCAGATATGGTTACAAGTGGAGTATCGCCTGGTTTTATGATGTTTTTTTTAATAAAAAACAGCATTTCCGATCCATTTTTGATGATTTTTTTACCCTATTTTGGTTTTATAATCACTTTAGGAGCTTGTTTTCGGTTGGCCAAATTCAATATAGATACTCGCCAGTCCGATTCGTTTATTGGTTTGCCAACTCCTGCAAATACTTTGTTCATTATGAGTTTGCCATTTGTTATCAATCATTATCAAGATGCCATTTGGTTGAATTATTTGTTTAATACTTGGACATTAATTGGTATTTCAATCGTAAGTGCTTATATTATGAATGCTGAAATTCCATTGTTTTCATTGAAAATTAAAAATTTCAGTTTGAAAAAATATAAACTTCAAATTATTTTTGTTTGCATTGCATTGATATTGTTTATTGTATTGCTAGAAATTGCTGTGCCACTTATAATTTTAATGTATGTATTGCTTTCAATTTTCGATAATGCTTTTAATTTTAGTAAATAATTGGGGTATATGGCTAAAACAATTCGAAAATCTTCGGTTCGAAAGCGTGTTACAAGAAAAAAAAATAACCATTTTAGATTTGCATTTGTATTTATTATAATATTATCCTGTTTTTATTTTGGATACAAATACAAAACTTTACTTTATAATTTGTGGAATGAAGAAGAAATATCTTTAAAAGACAAATCTGTAAACGCTAAAAATGAATGGATTTTAAAGAAAAATAAAGATCATGTTGTAGGTATTGATGTTTCTCATTATCAAGGAACTATTCGTTGGGACAGGGTTTCTACTGTAAATGAAGTTTATAAAATTGGATTTGTGTTTATTAGAGCTACAACAGGAAACGATGGCGTAGATGCCAAATATTTTTATAATTGGAGCCAAGCCAAAAAACATCGTTTTATTAGAGGGGCTTATCATTATTATAGACCAAACGAAAATTCTATTGAACAAGCCAATTTATTTATTAAAAATGTCAAACTTCAAAAAGGTGATTTGCCTCCTGTTTTAGATATTGAAAAACTACCAAAACAACAATCTATCGATAGTTTGAAGGTGGGACTTAGACGATGGCTCGAAAAAATAGAGGCCCATTATCAAGTGAAACCCATTATTTATTCTGGTGAAAATTATTATAATAATTTTTTGAAAGACGAATTTGATGATTATCCTTTTTGGATTGCTAATTATAACATTACAACTGCAACAATAAATGACGATTGGCTCTTTTGGCAATTTACTGAAAAAGCAAAAATTCGAGGAATAAAATCCAAAGTTGATGTTAATATTTTTAACGGTACCCCAAAAATGTTACAATATTATACAATAAACAATTAAAAAAAAACCAACATCAATTTGTTGGTTTTTTTTAGTATATAATTTTAGTTAGCTACTTCACTGATGAATTTAATTCGCATCAACCGCAGTTCTTCTAAATCATAATCACCATCAAATTCCTTTAAGGCATCTTCAATGTTATCTGATTCTGATTCCATAAAAAATTCATGAATTTCTTCTTGTTGGTCTTCATCCAAAAGCTCATCTATCCAATATTTAATATTTAATTTGGTACCAGAATTTACAATTTGCTCCATTTCTTTCAATAAAGCATCCATCGAAAGCCCTTTTGAAGCAGCAATATCGTCTAGTGGCAGTTTTCTGTCAATATTTTGAATGATGTATAATTTATTTGCAGAATTAACCCCCGTCGATTTTACAACTAAATCATCTGGTCTGGTAATATCATGTTCTTCTACATATTTACTTATTAAATCAACAAAAGCACTGCCATATTTTTTTGCTTTACCTTCGCCAACACCATGAATATTGCTTAATTCCGATAAAGTGATGGGATATTTTAAGGCCATATCTTCCAACGAAGGATCTTGAAATACAACAAAAGGAGGTAAACCTAATTTTTTGGCTACTTTTTTTCTTAAATCACGAAGCATCAGCATCAAGGCTTCATCTGCAGTACCTGTTGATTTTGAAGCAGTTACAATAGCATCGTCTTCGGTTTGATTGTATTCATGATCTTCTGACATCATAAACGAATGAGGATTTTTTATAAAATCTAATCCTTTGTCCGTAATTTTTACTATACCATAAGTTTCAATATCTTTAGACAACATCCCTTCAACCAGCACCTGACGTAGCAAAGCCATCCAGTATTTTTCATCTTTATTAGCACCAGTTCCAAAAAATGGTTGAGCATCTGTTCTATGGGCTTTGATCATGGCGTTGATTCTGCCAATTAATGTAAATACAATCTCTTTTGATTTGTATAAATGTTTGGTATCTCTTACAATTTCAAGCAGCTTCACTACTTCTTTTTGTGCTTCTACTTTTACTTTTGGGTTCCGTACATTGTCGTCCATTTCGGCACCTTCGCCATTTTCGCTATCAAATTCCTCTCCAAAATAGTGCAACAAAAATTTTCGTCTAGACATCGATGTTTCGGCATAAGCCACTACTTCTTGTAACAATGCAAACCCAATTTCTTGTTCTGCAACGGGTTTTCCTGTCAAGAATTTTTCCAGTTTTTCTACATCTTTATATGAATAATAGGCTAAACAATGCCCTTCGCCACCATCTCGTCCGCCTCTACCAGTTTCTTGATAATAACTTTCTAATGATTTTGGAATGTCGTGATGTATAACAAATCGCACGTCTGGTTTGTCTATACCCATACCAAAAGCAATGGTGGCTACTACAACTTCAACATCTTCCATCAAAAACATGTCTTGATGTTTGGCCCTTGTTTTAGCATCTAATCCCGCATGATAAGGCACGGCACTAATACCATTTACTTTTAAAACTTCGGCAATTGATTCTACTTTTTTGCGACTCAAACAATAAATAATACCTGATTTTCCTTTATTTTGTTTGATAAATCGAATAATATCAGATTCAATATTTTTAGTTTTTGTTCGCACTTCATAAAACAAATTGGGTCTGTTAAATGAAGCCTTAAAGGTTTTCGCATCTGGCATATCCAAGTTTTTCAAAATATCTTCTTGAACTTTTGGTGTTGCTGTGGCGGTCAATCCTATAATAGGTACATCACTTAACTGTTTGATGATGTTTTTCAAATTACGGTATTCTGGTCTAAAGTCGTGTCCCCATTCCGAGATGCAATGTGCTTCGTCAATAGCCACAAATGAAAGTGGCACGGTTTGCAAAAAACTGACATACTCTTCTTTGGTTAAAGATTCTGGAGCAACATATAATAATTTAGTTTTTCCAGCAACAATATCGCTTTTTACTTGTGCTATTTCTGTTTTGTTTAATGATGAGTTCAACACATGTGCCACGCCCACCTCCGATGATAAACTTCGGATAGCATCTACTTGATTTTTCATCAAAGCGATTAATGGTGATACTACAATGGCTGTGCCTTCAAGCATTAAAGCGGGTAACTGATAGCATAACGATTTTCCGCCACCTGTTGGCATGATAACAAAGGTATTGTTTTTTGCCAACAAACTTCTGATAACTTGTTCTTGTAGTCCTTTGAACTGACTAAAGCCAAAATATTTTTTTAATTCCTTATGGATGTCAATTTCGTTCGAATTCATTCTTTTTTAATAGTATTTTACATAAATTTGCACCATATAAAGATACAACAAACTTTTTAATTACACAAATTAAATTTCAATACAATTTTGAAAAATATAGAAAACATTTTAAAATCGGCTAAAGAAACCATCATTTCTGAAAGCCTTTCTGTTGCCAAACTAGCTGATTTACTTGATGATAGCTTTGCAAATGCTGTTCAACTTATTTTTAATTGCCCTCATAGAATTATTGTTACAGGGATTGGAAAAAGTGCTATTATTGCCCAAAAAATCGTTGCAACTTTCAATTCTACGGGTACTCCCGCCATGTTTTTACATGCTTCTGAAGCCATTCATGGCGATTTGGGAATGCTTCAAAAAGGCGATGTAGTGATTTGTATTTCAAAATCGGGCAATAGCCCCGAAATAAAAGTACTTGTACCTTTGCTCAAAAGATTTGGAAATCAATTGATTGCTATAACTGGAAATATGAGTTCTTTTCTTTCAAAAGAATCAAATTATGTATTGAATACAACTGTTGATTCAGAATCTTGTCCGAATAATTTAGCACCAACAAACAGTACAACCGCACAACTTGTAATGGGCGATGCACTAGCTGTAGCTTTGATGCATTTAAGACAATTTTCTGCCGAAGATTTTGCCATTTACCATCCTGGTGGAGCTTTGGGCAAAAAATTATTACTCAAAGTAAAAGACATGCTTCAAAATGCTCTAAAACCAGCTGTTGCTCCTGATGACAGCATTAAAAAAGTCATTTTTGAAATTTCCGAAAAAAGACTTGGTGTAACAGCAGTAGTATCTGATAATCAAGTTGTTGGTATTATTACTGATGGCGATTTGAGACGTATGCTCAATAACCGCGACACTTTTGCAGATCTAAAAGCTCAAGATATCATGACACAAAACCCCAAAATGATCCAAGTAAATGACATGGTTATTGATGCTTTTCATATATTAGAAAACAATGCCATTACTCAGCTTGTAGTTGCAGACGGAACATCCTACCAAGGAATTTTACACTTACATGATATTTTAAAAGAAGGCATAATATAATGGAAAAAGAATTAAAAGAAATGTCATTTTTAGACCATCTCGAAGATTTAAGATGGCTATTAATTAGAATTACAATTGCAGTTATTGTAATAGCATGTTTGTCCTATTTTATTATTGATTTTATATTTGAAGATGTTATATTTGCTCCAATTCGTACGGATTTTATTACCTATAAATTGTTTTGCGAATTAACTACTTATCTACATACAGACGATGGTGGCATGTGCGTAACAGAAATGCCATTTATCATTCAAAGCACTGATATGGGAGGGCAGTTTTCTGTATTTATTTGGACTTGTATAACTTGTGGTTTTATTTTGGGTTTTCCATATATATTGTGGGAAATTTGGAAATTTATAAGCCCTGCTTTGTACAAAAACGAAAAGAAAAATGCGATTCTATTTATAACAACCTCTTCTATTTTGTTTTTTATTGGCGTTCTATTTGGCTATTTCTTAATATTACCACTTTCTGTACAATTTTTTGGGGCTTTCAATGTAAGTAAAGTAATTCAAAACGAATTCAATTTAGACAATTATATGGGCATGGTCAAAACATCTGTAATTTCATGCGGACTCATTTTTGAATTGCCAATAATCATTTATTTCCTTACAAAATTAGGATTGGTAACCGCCGCAAGCCTCAGAGAATACAGACGCTATGCCATTGTCATCATACTTATTGTAGCCGCAATTATCACGCCACCCGATATTTTAAGTCAAATTATAGTATCCATTCCGCTTCTGGTTTTATATGAAGCAAGTATATTAATAGCCATTATGGTCAATAAAAAACAACAAAATGTCTGATTTAGTAAAAGAATTTAATGATTATCGTTCAAAAATGAACGACAAATTATTAGCAGATGACAACAAAGTCATCAAACGAATTTTTAATTTGGATACCAATACCTATGCAGAAGGAGCCTTGGATGTAAAAACCAAAGAACTACTGGGACTAGTAGCTTCAACAGTATTGCGTTGTGACGATTGTATCAAATACCACCTAGAAACAGCTTATAATCAAGGGGTTACAAAACAAGAAATGATGGAAACCATGAGTGTAGCAACATTAGTTGGCGGTACTATTGTAATCCCTCACTTACGACGTGCGTACGAATTTTGGGAAGCTCTCGAACAACAATCCTAAAAACCTATTTTCTTAAAACAAAGTTAATAATGCTACATGCAGTTGTTTTTTTAACTTGCTTTGCAAATCCAAACACCTAAATCAATTTTAGGATTAATTTATTTTCAAAATGATATTAAGAGCCGATAATTTAATCAAAACATACAAAGGTCGAAACGTCGTAAAAGGCATTTCTGTATCAGTCAATCAAGGCGAAATTGTTGGACTTTTGGGGCCAAATGGTGCCGGAAAAACCACCTCTTTCTACATGATTGTAGGACTTGTAAAACCCAATTCTGGCAATATTTTTCTTGATAATCAGGAAATTACCAATTTCCCCATGTACAAACGTGCCCAATGCGGAATAGGATATTTAGCCCAAGAAGCTTCTGTATTTAGAAAATTAAGTATAGAAGATAATATTTTGAGCGTTTTACAACTAACCCAATTAACTAAAGCCCAACAAGAAGCCAAAATGGAAAGCCTTATAGACGAATTTAGTTTGCAACATATTCGTACAAACAGAGGCGATTTGCTTTCTGGAGGCGAAAGACGTAGAACCGAAATTGCCCGTTGCTTAGCCACCGACCCCAAATTTATCCTATTGGACGAACCATTTGCAGGCGTAGATCCTGTTGCCGTAGAAGACATTCAACGCATTGTTGCACAGCTCAAAAACAAAAATATTGGTATTTTGATCACAGATCACAACGTTCAAGAAACACTTGCTATTACAGATAAAACTTATTTAATGTTTGAAGGCGGAATTCTCAAAGCTGGTACTCCAGAAGAACTGGTTGAGGACGAAATGGTAAGAAGAGTGTATTTAGGTCAAAATTTTGAACTTAGAAAAAAGAAATTAGAGTTTTAATAAATAAAAGTTTAGTAATAAAATGATAAAAACAGTAATTTTTGATATGGACGGGGTAATTGTAGATACAGAACCCGTACACCATGCTGCCTATTACCAACATTTTGAACAATTACAAATCCATGTTCCTCACGAAGTATATACCACATTTACTGGCAATTCTACTAAAAATGTTTATGAAAAACTAATACAATTGTATGATTTGAAAGAAAATGTTCGGGAACTTGTTCAAAAAAAACGTGAAATTTTCAACAACGCTTTCGACCAAAAAGAAGACTTACAGCTACTCGATGGTGTACTAAATCTCATCCAAAACTTACATCAAAACCAATACCAACTCGTTTTAGCCTCGTCGGCAGCCAAAGTAACTATTCAGAGAGTTTTTAATAGATTTGGTTTAAATAAATATTTTTCTCATATAGTTTCAGGCGAAGATTTCCAAAATTCCAAACCAAATCCAGCTATTTTCCTACATGCCGCTCAATTAGCCCAAACACCAATTCAAAATTGCATCATCATCGAAGACAGTACCAACGGCATCAAAGCCTCAAATGCAGCTGGAATTTATTGCATTGGCTACAAAAGTCCCAATTCAAAAAAACAAGATTACACCTTAGCCAACAAAATTATCCAACATTTTGACGAATTAACTTTGGATGTAATTAAAAATATTAACACACATTCCAACATTTGAAGCACTATCTTTTGGCTTTTTCACCAATGTTCCGTTCCCGCTGTTCGCTATATCTTTTGTTTTTTAAAGAAAAAAACAAAAGGATGCCGCTTCCATCGGGGCTAGAATCGATTGGTCATTCTTTTGACTCTGATTCAATTTCCAATACAAAACAAGCTTTATTTTCTTTAATAATTTGAAAAAAATAAGATTCATTATTACAAATTTCTATCGAAAATTGATCACCCCATACAAGTTCACGCATAAAATTCATATCAAATCGGGTTATTTTTTGATCTAATATTTCATTAGGAGGCAGCAAATCCATACACCATTCCAGGTATTTGACATTATTTACATGATTTACCAAATCTAAATCTGAAAGCACTACTTTTTTTGATGTAATTTCTGCAATATCATCAGGCAAATGTATCTTTTTTACCCTCTCTAGAGTGCCAAACGCATTTGGAAACAACTCAAAATGAGAATATGGCAATACCAACGCCTCTGGCCTACGAGTTGTAGTATTCAAAACCGCCCAAAACGTTTCAGCTCCAACTAACTTTACTCCCCCAACATACACCTCCAATGCCCTCACCGACCTTGAATTTTCTAACGAAACGATCCATGTTTTTACAGTTACTTCATCTTTCCATTTTGGCAATGCCGTTATTTCTACACACATTCTACTCAAAACCCACGCCTGTTGATGCACCTGCATGTCGCTAAAACTAATTCCCCCAATTTCAGAGTGGGCCGCAGCCGTAAGTTGCAGCAAATGACACAAATCAGTATATTTCAAATACCCATTTGGAGCACATTGGGCAAAATTAATTTCCCATTTTTTACAATAAACGGAAGTAAATTCTTTTGATATTGGCATTTTGTTCTTATTTTATTTGTAAATTGATATGCTCAATAATATTTTTAGTACTTGTTAAATAATCAAACCAATGTACATCATCCATTTTTTTAAACCATGTCAGTTGTCTTTTTGAAAATCGTCTGGTATTTTTTTTAATTTCCTCAATTGCAAATTCACGACTAATTTTGCCTTCAAAAAAATCAAAAAACTCTTTATAACCAACGGTTTGCAAAGCATTAAGTGATTGATATTCATGTAGTTGTAATGCTTCTGCTTCTAATCCAGCACCCACCATCAAATCTACTCTTTGATTGATTCTGTCGTACAAAACAGAGCGTTCAGCCTCTAATCCAATAACGATACTTTCAAATGCTCTTTGGGTTGCCTTCCGATTCAAAAAACTCGAATATGATTGCCCTGTACCTAAACAAACTTCTACAAATCGCATCATTCGTTGCGGATTTTGCAAAGTTTGTGGGTTTTCAGTCTTTATTTTTTCATAATATTCAAAATCCAAAATTTGTAACTGTTCCACTAAATAACCAATGCCATATAGTCCAAACGCCATTTTTACTTTTTCTCGAACCGTATTTGGAATTTCAGGAAAAGCGTCAAAGCCATTTAAAATTGCCGATACATACAATCCAGAACCCCCAACTACAATGACATAATCATCTGTTTTGTGTAGCGATGTTATAAGATTTATAGCTTCCTTTTCATAATCACCTACAGTATATTTTTCAAAAATTGATTTATTTTGAATAAAATAATGTTCCACTGCATCTAATTCTTCTTTGCTAGGTACAGCTGTTCCAATGGTCATTTCTTTATAAAATTGCCTACTATCACATGATATAATCTTACAATTGTAAAACTGTGCCAATTGTATGGCCAAGGCTGTTTTGCCAATTGCTGTTGGACCTACTATTACCAAAATTTTTTTCACTTTTTTTGATTTTTGCTAAAAAGATACTATTTTTATTTGACTGTTTTTTTTGATATAATTTTGAATAATTTGCTTGGTATCTCTATTATTTTGCATAGGTATTAAGATATTTTTTAATATATCAATATTTATTATTTGATGATTCAAATCATAATACGTATAGCCTTTGTATATCCCGTTTTCAATCAATACAGCACTTCGTTCGCTTACCTTTCTGCCTTTGTCTATTATAATCATATTTTGATTCTCAAAACTATATGCAGTTACAAAGTCTTGCACTCTTGTATTGTATTCATTTGCAGTAACTTTGCCAATACAAGCACCGTCACATTCTTTAATTTTATATTGAAAACATTCTTTTTGCGTCTCATAAAGCCCAGTAAATTTCTGACATAATTTAAATTGTGCCGTAATTCTAAATAAAGCATCTTTTCCTTCTTGCAAACTCGAATAGGCTTTAATTTCTCGCTTTCTGCCGTCTGTTTTTTGTAACTTTAATTCATTATATCCGTCTTTATTTTTTTCAATATAAATAGCCCAATTAAAAATAGTTTTACGTTGTGCTCTATTATATATCGGTTTATTTATTTTTATTTCTTCACTTTCTTTTAATAAAGCAATAAGTTCGCTGCCCGTTTCTTGAAAAGAGACATTCCTAATTTCATGTTGTATTTTTTTAGCTTTATTACTCGTTCCTGTTAAGTGTTGGTGTACTCTTTTTTTTATATTTTTACTTTTGCCAATATACATGATACTAGCATCTTGTCTGTGCAAATAATATACGCCAGTTTTGGAAGGTAAGGTTTCTATAAGGTCTAAATATTGTGGGGCAAGCCCTTTTATGATTTCTGTTTTGATTAATTCTTTTAAAATTATTTTTTCTAAATCCTTGTCCAACAGCATTTTAAATAATTTTACAGTAGCCATAGCATCTCCAGATGCCCGATGCCTATCGGCCATTGGAATACCCAATGCCCTAACTAATTTGCCTAAACTATGGGAGGGTTGCTCTGGTAATAATTTTTTTGCAAGTTCTACTGTACACAATGTTTTGGCTTTGAAATCAAATCCTAATCTTTTAAATTCTGTACGTAAAATTCTATAATCAAAACTGGCATTATGGGCTACTATAATGCAACCCTCGGTTATTTCGATGATTCGTTTAGCGACCTCAAAAAATTTTGGTGCCCCTCGTAACATCGAATTGTTGATGCCCGTTAGTTTTACAACAAATGGTTGAATTGGTATTTGTGGATTCACCAAACTAATGAATTGATCTACAATTTCATGCCCATCAAATTTATAAATGGCAATTTCAGTAATTCCTTCTTCGTTAAATTGTCCACCGGTGGTTTCTATATCTATAATTGCGTACATCTTTTAATCTAAGTATCCAAAAAATTAAAACTATCAATAAGATTTATTATAGATTTTTTAGATTTTTTCATTTTTTTAATTTCTTGTTCCAAAAATACTGCTTCCGATGCGAACCATGTTGCTGCCATTTTCAATTGCAATTTGATAATCGCCCGACATACCCATGGAAAGTGTTTCTAATTTTAAGTTAGCAGCTTGCAATTTACAATATTTATCGAAAATAGCTTTCAAATATAAAAATTCTTTTTTAATTTGCATTTGATTTTCAGTAAAAGTAGCCATTCCCATGAAGCCAACAATTTTGATGTTTTTCAAATTTTTGAATTCCTCAGAATTGAAAATGGTATTTAATTCGTTTTCATCCAAACCAAATTTAGATTCTTCTTCGGCAATATACACTTGAAGTAAACAATCAATTATCCGATTGTTTTTTTCGGCTTGTTTATTGATTTCTTGTAGCAATTTCAAACTATCCACTCCGTGAATTAATGCCACAAAAGGGGCAATATTTTTTACTTTTCTGGATTGCAAATGACCAATAAAATGCCATTGCACATCAAGAGGCATTTGAGGTTGTTTTTCTACTACTTCTTGGACATAATTTTCGCCAAAAATGCGTTGTCCAGCATTGTAAGCCTCCATCAAATCAGCTAAAGGTTTGGTTTTTGAAACGGCTACCAATGTAACCTGAGGTGGCAGTTGGGATTTTATGTTATTGAGATTTTGGGTTATTGGCATTTTAATTTTTTTACTGTTTTCAAAATGGAAATTATTCCTAATTCAATTTTGTCTTTTTTTATTATATGTTTTTTTAACCTGCGAAGTTTTCAGAACCTTGTTGGGTTTAATTTAAGTTATAATTATTTGACCATTTTTTTATAAATTTATACAAATTGTTTTAAAATCCATTTTTTTAAATATTTTGAAAAAAAATACTAAAGTGCTTTATCAAAAAAGAATAAATTTATTTTACGTTTACTTCATGATTTTTTCCTTAAATCATTATAACAATCTCCTTTGAAACAAAAAAATACATTTTTAAATGTTTTGGAAATTGTCATTATTTAGCATTTTACACCTACAAGGTTTTGGAAACCTTGCAGGAAAGAATTAATTTAAAAATTGTTTAGAAACTTTTTCTGCTTTTTTACTTTCAGCATAATCATAAAATCCTTCACCAGATTTTACGCCCAATTTTCCTGCCATAACCATATTTACTAGAAGTGGGCAAGGGGCATATTTTGGATTTTTGAAGCCATCATACATCACATTTAATATGGAAAGGCAAACATCAAGCCCAATAAAATCAGCTAATTGCAAAGGTCCCATTGGGTGTGCCATTCCTAATTTCATTACCGTATCAATTTCTTGAACACCAGCAACACCATGAAATAATGTTTCGATGGATTCGTTAATCATGGGCATTAAAATTCGGTTTGCAACAAATCCTGGGTAATCATTTACTTCCGTTGGTGTTTTTCCTAATTTTACCGATAAATCCATGATAATTTTTGTAACTTCATCCGAAGTAGAATAGCCACGAATAATTTCAACCAATTTCATAATCGGCACCGGATTCATAAAGTGCATTCCAATTACCCGTTCAGGATGAACTACTTGCGCAGCAATTTGGGTTATGGAAATAGATGACGTGTTGGTTGCTAAAATTACATTATGATCGCAAACCTCGCTCAATTGCTTGAAAATATTGAGTTTTAAGGTTACATTTTCGGTAGCTGCTTCCACTACTAAATCACACCCCACCACACCATCTTTGATGTCAGTGTAAGTGATAATGTTCCCAATGGTTTTGTGTTTGTCGTCTTCAGTAATGGTTCCTTTTGTTACCATTCTATCCAGGTTTGAGGCAATAGTTGCCATACCTTTTTCTAAAGATTTTTCAGAAATATCGATTAATTTAACGGTAAACCCGCTTTGTGCAAAGGTGTGAGCAATTCCGTTGCCCATGGTTCCTGCGCCTATTACTGCAATTTGTTTCATAAAAAGCCCCCTAACCCCCAAAGGGGGAATTCCTACTAGGGGTGAGTAGGGATTAGTTTGTTTTTAATTTATTTTGTCTAATTTTTTGATAATAAATTTATAATTTTCAATTAATATTGAAAATGAAATTATGATTATGGTTTTCCCTATATCATTTTCGAAAACGTTATTAAGTAGCATATATATAATTTAATAATTTATATCTGTCAAATAATAATCTGATACTTTCAAAAATTAAAATAAAAGCAAATGCAAAACCGCTATATATAAATGTACCTTTAATTACTTCTAATTTATTTTCTTCATTATAAAATAAAAACCCAAAGTATTTTAAAATTGAGATTAGGATAATTAGTAAAATATACTTTTTTGAAAGTATTAATATAAATTCTTTTCTATCCATATCTATTTAATATTTGAATAAAATAAATTTTAGATGATTTTACTTTGTTTTTCAATTCCCCCTTCGGGGGTTAGGGGGCTTATTTTTCGTTCATCGAATCAATAATCATATACGCCACTCTTAATGCTTCCGTTCCATCTTCTAAGGTTACGATTGGAGTTGTATCATTCACAATTGCATCAGCAAAGGTTTCCAATTCATCCAAAATAGCATTATTTTGATGTATTTCAGGATTAGAAAAATAAATTTGTTTTTTAACACCTTCCGCATTTTGCAAAATCATATCAAAATCGCCAGGCACTTCAGGAGCATCTTTCATTTTAACAACTTCGCATTTTTTTTCTAAAAAATCAACAGAAATATAGGCATCTTTTTGAAAAAAACGAGATTTTCTCATGTTTTTTAATGAAATACGGCTTGCAGTAATATTAGCAACACAGCCATTTTCAAATTCAAGTCGGGCATTGGCAATGTCGGGTGTTTCCGAAATAACGGAAACGCCACTTGCACTAACATTTTTGATTTTAGACTTTACAACACTCAAAATGGCATCAATATCATGAATCATCAAATCCAAAACAACTGGTACATCGGTGCCTCGAGGATTGAACTCGGCCAACCGATGGGCCTCAATAAACATTGGGTTTTCAATCATATTTTTGGTTGCAATAAAAGCAGGATTAAACCTTTCTACATGACCTACCTGCCCTTTTACACCAAACGCTTTGGCCAATGCCATTATTTCTTCAGCTTCAGAAACCGAATTTGAAATGGGTTTTTCTATAAAAACATGCTTGCCAGATTTAACGCTTACTTTTGCACACTTATAATGTGATAATGTTGGTGTAACAATATCAATCACATCCACAGCATGAATTAATGTAGCAATGGTTTTAAAATTTTTATAACCAAATTCTTTAGCAATTTTTTCTGCATTGTCTTGGTTTTCGTCATAAAAACCTACTAATTCGTATTTTTCAGATTGAGCCAATAATCGTAAATGTATTTTTCCAAGATGACCCGCACCCAAAACGCCTACTTTTAACATGATAAATGTATTTTCAACAAAAATAGCAAATAATTTAAAATTAAAAAATCTATTCACATGAAATTTTAAGTAATTAAAAATTAATATCCAATATTGACTTTTGTTTTTTCTTTACTAATTTTACAAAAAATAAAAAAACACGTTTTGAAAGATACTGCCAAACATCAAGGACTTCGTAATCAGTTAGTAGCACAATTAATAGAAAAAGGAATTAAAGACAAAAATGTGTTGGAGGCCATTAGAAAAATCCCTCGACATTTGTTTTTAAATTCAAGCTTTGAAGATTTTGCCTATCAAGATAAGGCATTTCCTATATTATCAGGTCAAACAATATCTCAACCCTATACCGTGGCCTTTCAAAGTCAATTGTTAAATATTAAAAAAGACGATAAAATTCTTGAAATTGGCACAGGTTCTGGCTATCAAACCTCTGTTTTATGTACAATGGGAGCCAAAGTATATAGTGTGGAACGGCAAAAAGAACTTTTTAAACAAACCTCTATTTTTTTACCAAAAATAGGCATAAGACCCAAACATCTATCCTTTGGCGATGGCTATAAAGGGTTAGAAACGCATGCCCCCTTTGATGGAATTATTGTTACAGCTGGTGCTCCAATACTTCCAAAACCCTTATTGACTCAACTCAAAATAGGGGGGAGGCTCGTGATTCCGCTGGGCGAAAACGATCAAATCATGACTTTGTTCATTCGAATTAGCGAAACCCAATTTGAAAAACAAGAGTTTGGAAATTTTAGATTTGTACCACTTTTAGAAAATAAAAATTGATAATTATTTTTTTATAAAAATGTATCAAAAATTTAAATTATTTTTACTAATTGTTTTTTGAATTAGCCAATAATTTTCAAATACCTTTCAAGAGATTCTTTTTCTGTTTGTGCTATAAATTTTATAAATTCATTTTTATTATCAGTGGTTTGAGCCTTTTCTAGAGCGTTATAATATTGCATTCGAGTATCATAATCGCCTTTAATGTTGGCAATTACATACCCATTTTGAAGCAAAATTAAATTCATTGCCAATCTTGATGTTCTTCCATTGCCATCTATAAACGGATGAATACTTACAATTTTTTCATGAACTTCTGCCGCTAAAACCACTGGATGTAATTTGTTTTTTTGACTTTGAAACCAAATAAAAAAATCTTCCATTTGTTTTGCAACAAGAAAAGGTTGAGGCGGAGTGTGCGAACTACCTTTTATCATTACTTGTAAATTCCGGTATTTTCCTGCATCTTCTGGCATAATACCTCTCAAAATGAGGTTATGAAGGGTCAACAACTCCCTTTCATTAAGTGTTGTATTTTTATCCATCATATATTTAATGTAACCAATTGCTTCTTGATGGTTTATGGCTTCTAAATGCTCTCTCATTGACTTGCCAGAAATTGTAAGTCCTTCATTTACAACCAAATCGGTTTCTCTTAATGTAAATGTGTTTCCTTCAATTCTATTGCTCTCAAAAGTGTATTCTAGTTCCAAGGCTTCAACAATTTTAAAACTATCTAAATGTCTTTTTTGATTTAATTTGTTTTTTAACGAATCTATTGATTCTAAAAGACTTATGATGTGTTCTGACAAATGATTTTCTGAAGTTGTTTTGTATGTAAGCATTTCTTCTCTTACAAGATTTATAGCTTTTGTAGCTAATGTGTCATAACCAATTTCGTCATAAATTTTCTCTTTGAGCCATGCCACCATTAATATTTCAAAATCTATCTCTAAAATCAATGACAACTTCATGATTTGTTCTTTTGTTGGTTTTCGAGTACCATTTTCAAATTTGCTAATTAGCGATTGATCAACTGCTAATGCATGTGCTAATTCTCTGGTTTTGAGCTGTTTTTGTAATCTAGCATTTTTAATTAGGGTTTTCATTTTATGACAATTTTTTTCATGACAAATTTAGGCATTTTTTTTCGTAAAAAAAAACTTTTTTTTAAAAGTTTTTTTTGATTCTGTCCAAGTCTCGTTTAGTGTCTTGTTCTTTCAAAGATTCTCGTTTGTCGTAAGTTTTTTTCCCTCTACAAAGTCCAATTTCAAGTTTGGCCAATCCTTTTTCGTTGGTAAATAGTTTGAGCGGTATAATTGTCAGTCCTTTAGCTTGTACACTTCGGGATAAAGTTTTTAATTCTCGCTTATTTAATAATAATTTTCTTTCGCTTCGTGCTTTGTGGTTAAATTGATTCCCAAAGGCATATTCTTCTATATAAGTGTTTATTGCAAAAAGTTCTTGTTGATTAAATTCACAAAAACTTTCAGTAATATTGGCCTTTCCTGCTCTTATCGATTTGATTTCTGTGCCTGCCAAAACAATTCCTGCCGTATATTTTTCGATTATTTCATAATCAAAACGGGCTCGTTTGTTTAATATGTTGATGGTTTTCTGTATCATAATTAATCGCAAATGTAATAACTAATGATTGATTTTCCAATATTTTATATAAATTTGCTCATGCAAAATTCAAACAACCCACTTCACGGCATCACACTTCAAAAAATCATCGAATTTTTAGTAGCTCATTACGGATATGAAACATTAGGCAAAAACCTCAAAATGAAATGTTTTATAGAAAATCCAAGCATTAATTCTAGTTTAAAATTTTTAAGAAAAACCGATTGGGCACGGCAAAAAGTAGAAAAATTGTATTTAAAAACTATAAAAAAATAATCTGTTTTACTAAATTCCGCCTAACCTAAATTTGCTGCACAAGTCCCAAAACCTATAACAAAACCAATGACGGCATATAAAATTACCTTGCCCGCTAATTTTCTGCTTGATTCAAAAAACAGCATGATGATGCCTACTACAAAGGCTAATAAGCATACTAATGCTAAAAAACTTCCTAATGTTACTAAAAAACCATTCATTTTATTAAAATATTTATGTAAATATTATTTTTTCAAAAAAATTATAAATTTTTTCGGATTTCATTAATTTTATCATTTCTATAAAACAAATTCATCGTTTCAAATGGCACAATTTTATACCGCTTGTCCACAATATGCACACACGATTTTTTTACTGCTCTTACATCAAAATCAAATGCGTCCATAAAATTCATAATAATAATTCTAAACAAATGATCATATTGCAAATTATTACTTTGTATTTTTGGCAAACAACACATCAAAGCTCCCATTTTTGTTTCGGCACAATCCACAGAAATACCTGTACTAAAAAGTTCAACAAGGTGGGTTTTTAATTCCGTATCATTTTCATAAACAATCGTGTTTTTTGTTGCATTCAATAAATCGTCAGGATTCAGCAAATGAGTCATTGGAAGCAGTGCTTCATCATATTTTAGGGCATATCCCATACACAAGGCATCTGGATTACAAGGAACAGGAATTAAATCCTCGGGAGTAAAAACGGGAAATTGCTCCACAATTTTACGTCTTACTTCCGTTAGCGTGATTCTGGCATTACTGTCGTTATAATGGTCGTTTCTACCAGCTACTTGTGTGGGCTGAAATGTTACTCCTCTAACACATTTTTGTTTGGAGGCATACTCTAAAATGGCCCCAATTTCATCATCGTTTGCCCCTTTTTGAAGGGTAACCACCAGTGTAGTCGAAAGATTGAATCGATTCAAATTGTCAATGGCTTGTTTCCGTATTTGAGTCAAATCTGAACCTCTCATTTTTTCTAATACATTTGCTTTGAAACTATCAAATTGTAAATAAATTTCAAAATCAGGCATATAAGTAGCTAATTTTTCAACAAATGCAACATCTTTTGCAATTCTAATGCCATTTGTATTGAGCATCAAATGTTTAATGGGTTTACTTTTGGCGATATCCAATATTTCAAAAAATTGCGGATGCACTGTGGGCTCTCCCCCCGAAATTTGAACCACATCTGGTTCACCTTCATTGGCTACAACTATGTCTAACATTTTTTCGATTTCCTCCAATGTTCGATGCGAGCCATACATTGGCCCGGAACTTGCATAGCAAGTAGGACAAGACAAGTTGCACCTGTCTGTTACTTCAATTATCGTCAAGCACGAGTGTTGTTCATGATCGGTACAAAGGCCACAATCATAAGGGCAACCATAGTGTACTTTTGTATTAAATTTTAATGGAACTTCAGATTGTTTGTTAAAATTACGAATTTGCTTATAGTAATTAACATCATCTGCAATCATTACTTTGCTATCGCCATGGGATTTGCAATGTTTTAGTAACCAAACTTTTTCATTTTCAAAAACAATTTTTGCATCTACCAGTGTCAAACATTCTGGGCAAAGGCTTTTGGTATAATCATAATATATATAAGGTCTGTTTGGCATAATCTGTTTTTTTTGCTACTTTATCTTGTACAAATATAAGTATTTATTTTAAAATAATATGTTATGCTACTTTTTTTTTCTTAAATAATTTAGGTATTATTTTTGAGATGTTTTAATAAAAAATAATATTTTTGCAAAAAAGGAAATTTAATGTTAAATCTAAAATCTGTTTATGCTACAAGTGTTAATTTTGTAAGGTATTTATTATTTTATTCAGTTATTGGTATTGCAATTGGTTTGGCATCGGGATTATTTTTAGTAAGTTTAAAAAATATTTCCGAGTTTCATTTAACTCATGCTTGGTTAATCTATTTTTTGCCATTTGGTGGTTTATTGATAGGTTTTATTTATGAAAAAAGCAATTCTGAAGTAGCAAAAGGTAATAATTTGATATTAGAATCCTATCAAAAATACCAACACATTCCTATTTTAATGGCACCTATCGTATTGATTACGACACTTTTAACACATTTTTTTGGTGGATCTGCGGGCCGAGAAGGCACTGCTGTTCAAATGGGGGTTTCATTAGCCGATTTTTTGTCAAGTACTTTTAAAATATTCAAAACAAATAAAAAAACAATTATTTTAACAGGAATTGCTTCTGGTTTTGCATCGGTATTTGGCACTCCAATCACTGGGATATTTTTTGCATTTGAATTGGTTTGTTTTTCAAATGTTGCACTTTTGGCTGTTTTGCCCACAATTTATACAGCCTACATCGCCTATTTTACTGTCGAAATTTTAGGCATACACCATACCAATTATACATTGATCAACTTTCCAAATATTGATTTTTATAGTATTTTTTGGACAGTAATTGTAAGTGTAGTATTTGGAATAACCGCTTTGCTATTTTCAAATAACCTCCATTTTTGGAACCATTTTTTCAAAAAAATAATAGCCTTTGCTCCATTTCGACCTTTTGTTGGCGGCTTGGTTTTATTGGGACTTTTTTTAATTTTAGACGTCAAATTCCAAGGTTTAGGAATAGAATACATTCAAAAGGCTTTTGTACAAAAGGCTAATAATCAAGATTTTATATTAAAATTGTTGCTTACAGGACTTACTTTGGGTTCGGGATTTAAGGGCGGAGAAGTTACCCCTTTATTTTTTGTTGGAGCTACATTAGGCAGTTGCCTGTCTGTTTTTGTGCCATTACCACTTTCATTTTTGGCCGCTTTAGGCTTTGTGTCTGTTTTTGCTGGAGCCACACATACTCCAATAGCTTGTAGTATTATGGCTATAGAAATGTTTGGTTTTCCTATAGCCTTTTTTGCTCTTTTATCTTGTTATATTGCTTATTTATTTTCTGGAAAAACAGGAATATATACCTCCCAATTAATATGTAATCAACATTATAAAATCATTAAGAAATAATTTGAATATTATTTTTAATTACTGTTTGTATTTATTTTCTTGTTCTGTTTTTAAATCCTAAAACCAGCAATGTAATCCCTAAAATAAGCAACACACTGTAAATGCCCATTTGATTTCGGCTATAATGTGCTGTTGCAAAACAAATCATACTGCCCAAATACAATTGAATGGAACTAAAATGGGATAAAAATTTCATTTTTATATTATTTATAAGTAAATGATATATTTATATTAAAAATAGTAAATTATTATATTTTATTATAAGCTACTAAAGCGTTTTTAATTACTTCAACTGCTTGAATCAAATCCTCTTGTTTTAAAACATAAGCAATTCTAACTTGTTTTTTGCCCACACCTGGAGTAGCATAAAATCCTGCAGCAGGAGCTATCATAACGGTTTGATTTTTATAATCATAATGCTCTAAAATCCATTGTGCAAACGCATCTGCATCATCAACGGGCAATTCGGCAATACAATAAAAAGCCCCTTTTGGACTTGCTACACGAACTCCGTCTATTTTTTGCAAAGCATTTATCAACGTGTCTCGCCTTTCTTTGTACTCTTTTATTACATTATCAAAATATATTTGTGGTGTATCCAAGGCTGCTTCTGCGGCTATTTGATCTATTGTTGGCGGACTCAAACGGGCTTGTGCAAATTTCATTACGGTAGCCATCAAAGCCTTATTTTTTGAAACAATACAGCCAATTCTTGCTCCACACATGCTATATCTTTTAGACACAGAATCAATCATTATAGCGTTTTGTTCCAAATTGGGAAGGTTCATTACTGATAAATGGGTATCTCCATCGTAAGTAAATTCTCTGTAAACTTCGTCAACTATTAAAAATATATCATGCTTTCGAACCAAATCGCCCAATTGTAATAACTCTTCTTTAGAATACAAATAACCCGTTGGGTTGCCTGGATTGCAAATCAAAATGGCTTTGGTTTTATTTGTTATCAATTGTTCCATTTCCGAAATTGGTGGCAAGGCAAAACCTGTTTCTAAAGTAGAAATTACAGGAACTACTTTTACTCCCATAGTTACTGCATAACTGTTATAATTGGCATAAAATGGTTCTGGAATAATTACTTCGTCCTCGGGGTCCATTATGCTACCCATTGTAAATACCAATGCTTCAGAACCTCCCGTAGAAACAATAATATCGTCGGATTCTACGGGAATATTTATTTTCTTATAAAAATCAGATAATTTATTTCTAAAACTTTCAAAACCTGCCGAAGGACTGTACTCTAACACGTCTAATGTGGTGTTTTTTATCGCATTAATGGCTAATTCTGGGCTCTTAATGTCGGGTTGTCCAATATTCAGATGATATACTTTTTTGCCATTTTTTTTAGCATTTTCAGCATAAGGTGCCAATTTTCTGATTGGCGATTCTGGCATATTTTGTCCTTTTTTTGATATTTTCGGCATGATATTCTTTGTTTTCTTATTTTATATAATAAAATAAACTGATATTGTTATGATTTTTCTTCTTTGTTAAAGTAAACTAAATAATAATACATTTGTTTCTCTTCGTCCCATCCTTTTTCAACAAATTTTTCTGCACTTTCTGGATTGATAAAATCCATTTTTATTTGAATATTGGTATCCAATTTGATGACGTTTTTTATAGATTTTCTAGCATCGGTAACTGCTGCATTGGCAATTGGGAACGACGTAATGTCTTCTATCGAATATTTTTCGCCTTTATCTACTTTGTAGTTTTTAAATTCGGGTATCAAATCAGGATTGTCCAACACTTCGTTCAAAAAATTACTTTCTTCGAACTGATCATTTTTTGCAAAATAGTTTACAGATCGGTTCATAAACATCACTTCTTCTTTTTTATCTTCAGCAGGAAGTACTACATCTTTTGCGAAATTCTGACAAAATTTAAGGTATTTTTTAGTAATGAAATTTTCATCTTCAAACGCATCTACAGATAAAAAATGTTCTAACCAATACCGAGCGTCATATCGATTGCTATCAACTGTTAAAATTTTGTAACCTTCTTCTTTTTTGTAATTAAATATAAGACAACCTTTATCTAATTTGTTTAAACTTACGCCTTGTTGCAAAATCATTTCAAGATTGCTTTCTTTTTCTTCAAATTGTAAAAAATCTGCTTGCATTTCGCTCTTAAAAATGCCAATGGCATCTACATTGTTGTTGTCTATATTGACGTTTGTCAAATAAGTTACATACACTTCGCCATTTTTTATATGTGGATGGTTTGATTGTTCGTAAAGATGTTTCGTTATTTTTTTTGAAACTTCATGAAAATTACTAGGATTATCAAATATTTCTGTAGAAAAATTATACATTTCATTGTAATCTAAATCTACTTCATGAGCAAATTGAAAGTAATTTTCCTCTTTTTCTCTAAAGGGTTTAAAGAAGAATTCTTTTATTAATGGAAGTATTTCGTCGTTTAATTTGTATGGTTGTTCGGATAAAAAATAGGCTTCATTCCTACTTTTGTTGCCAACACGATGGATAGAAAGTGTATCTATATGTGTATTAAAAAGATTGATCATTGATTAGGTGTGAAATATGTGTTTTTATATTAATTTTAGTTCCAATTTTCTTCAAATCCATAGTCTTCAAAACTGTCGTGGTCGTCATACATTTCCAAATCTTCTTCATCAAAATCGTCCTCAAATTCATTGAAATCTTCTTCTTCAAATTCGGAATCGAAGTTTTTTTCAAAGGCTTCGGCTGGCATTTCGCCATGAGAAAATAAGGTTTCAGGATAGGTTGCACCTGCTGTTTGTTCTTCTACGGCTGCCAATTCTATCAAAAATGTCCACATATTAATAAAATCATACACATAAATCAATTTCGTACTTGCTTCGTTTACGATTTCAGATATTTGATAATCACTCATTATTTTTTGTTCTCCTGGTATGTCGCCAGTATCAAATAATGAAATTTCCTCATCCTGATTCCATGTTTCGTCGCACGTATAAAAGGAGGCCATTTCTGAACCATCAAATCCAAAGGAATTGTATATTGCATTGTGTAAATCCTCTAACGAATCCTCTTCGAGAATGGCAATATCTCTAAAAATATCTTCTTCGGCATCTAGAATTACCCTAAATTTGTAAACCATAATCTTTGTTTTTTTATATAAACCACAAAGGTAAAATTTAATTTTTGATTTACGATTTTAGAAACTGTTTTTGTTAATAAAATTTAAAACTGCGTGATGTAGTTTTATTTTTTATCAAATTTGAAAGCCAATTTGTTATATTTTTTGATTTTTAAGTATAAAAATTTTTAAAAGTTACTTCCAGAACCTCCTCCACTAAAACCACCACCTCCAAATTCCATGGGCGATGTACTTGTAGTTTCTATACTATTGGTGGCAAGAGTTGTAAGTGTTTCCATCTTTTTTTGAAGGGCATTTCCTTGAAATGGATCGGGCATAAAACTCAAACCAGTTTGCGAATTTTTGAATTTTTTGATAATATACATTGATAGGGCTAATAAGATAAGTCCACCTAATGTAAGGGCCAACGTCGTGGGCAACACATGATGATAGGTTCTAAAAGTAATTATTGAGCCTGTAAATAACCCTATTCCGAGCCAAAGTAACATGCGATCTTTGAATTTTATACTCGCATATAAATATATTATGGGTACTATAAACATAAAACAATTGAAAAACCATGCCAATGGAATTTCTGTATTATCGGGTAATATACCTTGTTCGTTGCTGTATTCTCTTATTATTCCATAATTACCTGCCAGGTAAAAAATAAATAAAGCACAAAATTTAGCTATATTTAATCCGTTTTTGTAATATATATACTTGTTTTTTAATTTTATTTTATAATATATAAAAAACAATAAAATACCAAACAACATGACAATAAAACACAAATACGGACTGTTTATTTGCATTAATGCCCCAACAATACTTATAATGCTAGCCAAAATCAAATAGCCATGCAAATATCTAAAGTAACATACCCATCATATAACACTCAATGTAAGCAAAAAAGCGGTAGTTTCGTAAATAAAATTTGTAAAAAATACCATTTCAAAAAACACCATCGACACCATCAAACTACAAAACACCAAAGCATCGTCCAGTCCATTGCCAAAAACGTTAGTTTTTTTATACATTTCTGTGGCAAAAAAACCAATGATTGTGTAAAAAAACAACATGATTTTTAAAACGAATTGGTTATCTATGGCAAACAATGAAAAAAATCCAAAAGCCGATGCAAACATCAAACAGCCCAAAATAAAAAACCACAATCTGATAAGTAAATTGCGGGATCTTTTCAGTGTTTCTAATTGATTTTCAATGGTTTTAAAAGTAGTATTATCTAAAAATTTGGCCTGATGTAATGATGTAGCCTCGTCTAAAATATAGGTATTTTCTAATAAATCAGTTTGATATATTTTCATGGTTTTTTTTGATATTTATGTTGAAATTTCTTATTCCATATAGAAACAATGCAATAGAACCCATAATATAAAAGGGCATAATAATGATAAACAATTGAAATAAATCTGACTGAATATTAAATATATCTAACAATCGAATGAAAATGATATTGGAACAAAAATAGGTGTAAATTACTGTAAATATATACATCATAATAGAATTTGAATTGTAACTTTTATTATAAAAATAAAATCCAGACACAATAGGTATTATTACAAAATATCCAAATACTTCTGAACACAATCCTCCAATAGAACACCAAAACACCAAATGTAAAGCAAAGGTTTGAAATACTATTGAAAAATGTGATTTAATGTTTTTTATATCAGCAAATAAGCTCCAAAAAACCAATGCAAACGACAAAATAATACCGTAATGATATAGTTGAAGGTTATTAAAAAAATCAAAATGGAATATATTTGTTATACTAATTTGTAATCCAATGAATGCAGTAAGTCCAGAAATAGCAATAGACAAAATCCCTTTATGATCAAAATAGTAGGCACAGCCAAAACCTACAATGGTAGGGAGGAGGGTTGCAAATTTATAAGAATTTCCTAAAAAATGATACTGAAATTGCCAGTATCCTATAAAAATACAACACAATAAAAAGGATCCCAATACTAAATATTCGTACACTGGATTTTCAAATTCGGTATGTAAAGGGCTGTATTTTGGTGCTTTTTTAAAACTAAAATAAAAACCAACTACCGTTATTAAAAATAAACCAACTAATAAAATAGAATGTCCTAAGGTGTCTATATTTTCATAAATGAGTAAACCAATCCCCGATGTAAATAACATAATAGCAGTATATAATAGCAACAGTGTTTCGTGCCTAATCGAAAAAAAGGGTTTGGCTCTAAAAGTTTCGATTTGATGATATTGCGATTCAGAAATATAATTGCGATTCAACAGTTTTTGAGTATATTCTTGATGAAAATGAGTCATGTTTTATTTTTTTGATACGAAAGGCTATTACAGCCCTCAAATATAACTAAATATTTTGAAAAAAAATGAAAAAGATGTTTTTTTCTTATTTATTTTTTAAATATATTTCAAAATCTACAAACACATTATTATGCCTATTTGATGTTTTTTTAGTAGAAAGTTCATCCACTGATATATAGCATTTAAAAAATAGTATCTTTGTCATTTAATTTTACAAATGAGGTATTTTATTCATTTTTCATACAACGGTACTCGTTACCATGGTTGGCAAATTCAGCCTAATGCTATTTCTGTTCAAGAAACATTAAATAAAGCATTATCCCTTATTTTACGAAAAGACATTTTTATACACGGAGCAGGTAGAACTGATACTGGGGTGCATGCCAAAGAAATGTATGCACATTTTGATGTAGAGGTAGCTTTGAACAAATCAAATTTGATATACAAATTAAATGTCTTTTTGCCACATGATTTGGTAATTTTTGATATATTTGAAGTAAAAGCTGCATTTCATTCAAGGTTTAATGCAAAAAAACGTACTTATGAATACCATTTACATACCTATAAAAATGCCTTCTTGGAAAATCAAAGTTGGTATTTTCAGAAAAAATTAAATTTAGAATTGATGAATCAAGCGGCAACAAAATTATTGGAACATACTGATTTTGAAGCCTTTTCAAAAGTACATACCGATGTTGGAACATTCAATTGTAAGATATATGAGGCATTTTGGACGTTGCATGAAAACCAGCTTGTATTTACAATTTCGGCTGACAGGTTTTTGAGAAATATGGTTCGTGCCATTGTTGGCACATTAATCAATGTGGGTTTGCAAAAGATTGATATTCAGCAATTTGAAGCTATAATTGCTAGTAAAAATAGAACCAAAGCAGGCTTTTCTGTGCCTGCTCATGGCCTATATTTAACAAAAATTTGTTATGATTTTGAAAATAATACGTTATAATTATTGGTATTTTCTCATAAATTCTTCGTTCAATCGCATAACGCCTTCAACTCCCAAATTTTTAAATAATACAATTAAATAAATCATATATATAACGCCTAATACAATTCCAATTATGGCTAATATACGACCCAGTTTTAATTTTTCATAATTGGAATATGCCTCGGGATTCGCTTGATATAATGCTAAATCTTTGTGTGCCATAAATAAGGCTACAGAACCAAGTATAATACTTATAATACCGTAGCAACAGCAAGTAATGATTGAAAGGATTCCTAAAACCAATACAAGCATAGCATTGGGTAATTGTTTTTTGTCCATAGTAAAATAGTTTAGTAATAAAAATGTTTATAAAAATATGAAAAAACCATTATTATAGCATTAATAATAGCCATAATATAAGTTATTGTATAATAATTTCTTTTTTTGTCAATAAATGTTAATGATAATAAAACAAAAAACAAGATGGTGGTATAAATGGCAGGAAACAATGTAAAGGCTTCTTGGAAATCTCCTCTCAAAACCAAAACAAACGCCCGTTGAGCACCACAGCCAAAACATTCTACACCAAAAAGCTTTTTGTTGAGACAAGGTAACATGTATTTTTCTAAATCCAAAACAATCATTTTTATCGGATTGTTTTAATAAATTGTCCTACATTTTGGATGCCATGTTGGGTGATATATTTGATAAATGCACTGCCAATAATAGCTCCTTTTGCCTGTTTTGTTGCTTGATTAAATGTTGCAGCATCACTTATTCCAAAACCAACAATTTGTGGGTTATTCAAATTCATATTTGCAATTCGTTCAAAATAAGCCTCTTGTTCCAATCCAAAACCTGATTGAGATCCCGTAACACTTGCAGAACTTACCATATAAATGAATCCTTCCGAAACACTATCTATATATCGTTTGCGGTCGTCTGATGTTTGTGGTGTGATCAAAAAAATATTCAACAAACCATGTTTTTCAAAAATGGATTGATAGTTTTGAGCATAAATATCTACGGGTAAATCGGGTATAATTAAGCCATCAATGCCAATTTCGGCACATTTTTCGCAAAATGCCGCTACGCCATATTGCATGATTGGATTAAAATACCCCATGATGATTAATGGTATTTGTACAGATTGTCTTATGTTTGATAATTGTTCAAATAATTTGACAGTCGTCATGCCGTTTTCTATGGCTTTTGTAGAACTTTCTTGTATGGTAGGACCATCGGCCAATGGATCGCTAAAAGGCAACCCAATTTCTATCATATCAACACCATTTTTTTCTAAATCCTGAATTATAGCAACCGTATCGTTCAAATTGGGGTATCCAGCAGAAAAATATATTGAAAGTATTTTTTTATTCTCTTGTAATTTTTGTTTTATTCTGTTCATTTTTATATAAAAATTGAAAATAATTCGATCATGACCATTCAAAATTTTTGGTCATCATCAAGTATCGTTTTTCATTTTAGGTCGTTGTATTAAAATTTGGCACTATATGCCCATGCCGTTTGTTCGGATTGTAGCTGAACTTCAATTCGTTTGTAATGAATTCCTTCATAATTGTCTGTCAATTTTAATTCAGCTTCAGATAATGTATATAAAACCCCTTTGATGGTGTCGTTAGGGTTGTTTGTAGGTTTGATGATTGGATATTTTACAATTCCAAATTCTTCCTCTATGCTGATTTCGCTTTCAGCATAACCTACTAAAGTTTCAGGCTGTCCTTTCAAAATTCTTCCATAAATAGTTTCCTGAACTTCTTGACTTTGCAAGCTTCCATAAGCAAATAAATGTTCCATAAGTATTTTTTTAAATTTTAATCTAAACTACTTTAATTTTGTTTTAATGCTAAAAAATTAAAGTACAACTCATTTTTTGATAATAAATTAACATAAAAAGTTTGGTAAAGATAAAAAATGTTTTGATATACACTAACTTTTTTTTTGTTTTAAGATAAAAAGCTCCATTCTAAACAAAATAGCACTTGAGATAGCGCCTTTTTTGGGCATTCCCCAAGGGTCGTACTATCCGTTTCAAACAACGTTCATTGAACTCCAAAAGAAATATAATATTGTGAAAT
>NZ_MUGT01000024.1:31278-36024 GCF_002217205.1 Flavobacterium branchiophilum NBRC 15030 = ATCC 35035
CCTCAAAAAAGGATTTCCACTACTATCCCTAACACAAATTGTTGCTAATATGAAAAATTAGCCCAATTTGAAATAATCAATATAAGTATTCAAATCTTTATCGCCACGTCCCGATAAATTGATAACAACTATATCGTTGGGTTCAAATGCTTTTTTATCTAAAACCGCAAACGCATGTGCCGATTCGATAGCCGGAATTATACCTTCTGTTTTGGAAATATTCAATCCACATTGCATGGCCTCATCATCTGTAACTGAAATAAATTCAGCTCTTTGCGATTCAAATAAATGGGCGTGCATAGGACCAACTCCTGGGTAATCCAATCCTGCCGATATCGAATATGGCTCTGTAATTTGTCCGTCAGGTGTTTGCATCAAAAGGGTTTTACTTCCGTGAATAATACCTATTTTGCCCAAAGCCGATGTTGCGGCACTTTCACCTGAATCAACGCCTAATCCAGCGGCTTCCACAGCAATTAATTTGACATTTTCATGGTCTAAAAAATGATAAAATGCCCCCGCAGCATTACTGCCCCCACCTACGCAAGCGATTACATAGTCTGGATTTTCTTGGCCTTCTTTTTCCAATAATTGGCTTTTGATTTCCTTAGAAATCACCGATTGGAATCGGGCCACCATATCTGGGTAAGGGTGTGGCCCCACTACAGAACCAATAATGTAATAGGTATCTACTGGATTATTTATCCAATCTCTAATGGCTTCATTGGTTGCATCTTTCAATGTTTTGGAACCCGAAAGTGCAGGACGGACTTCGGCACCTAGCATTTTCATACGAGCTACATTCGGAGCTTGACGCTTAATATCGATTTCGCCCATATACACAATACATTCCAAGCCCATCAAAGCACAAACGGTTGCCGTAGCCACCCCGTGTTGACCCGCACCCGTTTCGGCAATGATTCTTTTTTTGCCCAATCGTTTGGCTAACAAAATTTGCCCAATTGTATTGTTCACTTTATGTGCACCTGTATGACATAAATCTTCTCGTTTGAGATAGACCTTGGTATTGTATTTTTTAGATAAACGGGCTGCAAAATATAGTGGGGTTGGCCTTCCTACATAGTCTTTTAGCAATGCTTCAAACTCCAATTGAAAATCTGGTTCAGACATCATTTTTAAATAATTTTGTCTTAATTCTTCTACATTTGGATACAGCATTTCAGGAATAAATGCTCCCCCAAAATTGCCATAAAATCCTTGTTCGTTTACGTTGTATGTCGTCATGTGTTTAATTATTTTTTTATAAATATTTTTTGTAACAATTCTTTATCTTTTAATCCCGCTGCAACTTCAAATTTACTATTTACATCAATAGCATGGATGGGTAAATTGGTTTTTAATATTTCGTTCACCAAATTCATTTCGTCTAATCCGATGCCGCCACTTAAAAAAAATGGCTTTTCCGAAGGATATTTTTCGAGTACTTTCCAATCAAAAGTCGTCCCGTTGCCTCCAGGCAATTTTCCTTTGGTATCAAAAAGGAAATAATCGCAAACCGTTTCAAAATCTTCTAATTGTTGAAAATCAAACGCATCGTCAACCGAAAATACTTTGATAATTTCAATGTTTTTTGCCAATGTATTTTTTAAATCATGACAAAATGCTTCCGATTCGTGACCATGTAATTGAATCGCTTGCAAATCGTATTTTGTTACCGTCGCTTCAATTTCTTCTTTATTAGTATTGACAAACACTCCTGTTTTTTTGATGCTTTGAGGCAAATCAGGCATTTGTCCATCAAAATACCTCGCTGATTTTTCCCAGAAAATAAAACCCATATAATCGGGTAGGAGCGAGCCTACTTCGAGAATATTGTCGGGGTATTTCATGCCGCAGATTTTTAGTCTAACTTCAGATTTTTCTATAGGAAGATTAATGAATGGTGTTACTAAATTTGACATTTTGTTGTTATTTACTCTTTTATTTGATTTAAAATATTGTTCATCTCTTCATTTATTGGATATAACACTATTTCTTTATTTAATTCAATAGCATATTCTGATTTTATTTTACAAAATATCCTATTTTGCTCTATATAAAAATCAAATTTTAATTTTTCATCTTTAGGTGTGTTTCTATATATAAATATTTCCTGGTATATTAATTGATCTGCATAATTGATTGTCAAACGATATATACCAGCATCATTTGGTATTGCATTTGTATTTATTTGATTTTGAGTAAATAAAGGAAATATTTTTACTATCCAGCCAATGCCTTGAGAAACGTTTATAGAAGTTTTTTCACTATTAATTCCTTCCCCAAAATTTACTTTTATTTGATTTGATTCAAATTGTGATTTTGCTGATTGTGCCATTAGTATTAAAAATAAAAAAAAATGTTTTTCATACCGCATATTTTAAGTTTCATACTTACTTTAATTGCTCAATAAATTCCTTAGCCGCTTCCCCCGCATTATCCGTTTTCATAAAGTTTTCACCAATTAAAAAACCTTGGTATCCAAAGGGTTTCAATTCATTTATAGCTTCGATTGACGAAATACCGCTTTCTGAAACTTTTACAAAATCATTCGGAATTTGGTCAGCCAATGTCTTACTGAAATCCAAACTCACTTCAAAGGTTTTTAAATTTCGATTATTGACACCAATCATATCCAAACTAGGCATAATCGATTTTTCTAATTCTTCTTGATTGTGCACTTCCAAAAGAACTTCCAAGCCTAAACCATGTGCGAATTCAGATAAATTTTTGATTTCTTCCCTACTTAAAACCGCTGCGATTAGCAAAATTAAATCGGCGCCGTGTGCTTTGGCTTCCAAAATTTGGTATTCGTCCACAATAAATTCTTTTCGCAAAAGCGGTATGTTTACGCTTGCTCTTGTCAACAACAAATCGTCTAAAGAACCGCCAAAATACTTGCCGTCCGTCAAAACCGAAATGCCACAAGCACCCGCTGTTTCATAGCCTTTTACTACTTCTTCGACAGTAAAACCGTAATTGATTGCTGCTTTGGAAGGCGAACGGCGTTTGTGTTCAGCAATAATTCCCGAATTGCTATTTCGTAAATTATGACTTAATGAAATAGTTTGTTTTCCAAAAAATACCGAAGCTTCCAATTGTGCAACTGGTATAATCGATTTTTTGAGTACTACCTCTCTTCGTTTGTCGAGTATTATTTTGTCTAGTATGTTCATTTTTTTAATTTAAAGATTTAAAGATTTAAAGATTTAAAGATTCAAAGATTTAAAGATTTAAAGATTTAAAGATTCAAAGATTCAAAGATTCAAAGATTCAAAAATTATTGTTTCATTTTTGCACTTAAATATTTTATAAAATTGGATAAATTTTGCGAAATTTCAATAGTTAAAATATAACTCTCTTTAATTTCTAATTCATCGGAAAAGCCTAATTCTCTGCACAAAACTAACATACTTCTTACTTCGGCACAACTCCCTTTAGCAATTTTCAAGTACCGTATAAATTGTCTATTGTTATTGTATTCTGATCCTTCAGCGATATTATTGGTAATTGACACAACGGCTCTTTTGATTTGATCCTTAAAACTGTATTCTTTATCAAAAGATTTATTTTCTAATAATTTAAAAATTAATTTTGTTAATTGAACTCCTTTTTGATAAACTTGAAATTCTTCAAATGATTTTGTCATAATCTTTCAATTTTTAAATCTTTTAATCTTTCAATATCTATTTACTTAATTCCTGTAAAGTTTGTAAGGCTTGCAATCCTTTTCCAGAGCATAAACTTTCCTTGGCTAATTCAAAACCTTCAAGTGGACTACATTTTGTAACCGTAGCAATTGCCATGGCTGCATTGGCACAGACTACATTATTTTGGGCTTCTGTTCCTTTTCCAGAGATGATATTGGTAAACAATTGCGCTGATTCTTCAATTGTTTTTCCGCCTTCAATTTCGGTTTGTAACAATAGTCGAACGCCAAAATCATCTGGATTCAACATCTGTTCTTTGGTATTGGTTATACATTTGGTCGGACAGGTTAAAGAAACTTCGTCATAACCGTCTAAAGAATGTAAAATTGTGAAATTTCTATCCGTATTTTGGTATAAATACGCATACATTCGAGCCAATTCCAAGTTAAAAACCCCCACCAACTGATTCTGTGGAAAGGCTGGATTCACCATGGGGGCTAACATATTGAAAAAGGTTTTTACACCCAATTCTTTTCGGATCGGTCCTACATTTTTCATAGCAGGGTGGAAGAGTGGTGCATGCAAAATACAGATGCCTGCTTTTTCCATACATTTTTCAAGGAAACCCGCATCATTACTGAATTTAATTCCCATTTTTTCCATCACATTACTCGATCCGGAAATTGACGAAACGCCATAATTTCCGTGTTTTGCGACTTTAATTCCCGCACCAGCCGCTACAAAAGAGGCCAAGGTCGAAATGTTAAACGTATCTTTTCCATCGCCACCCGTTCCGCATAAATCGATGGTATTATAGCCCGATAAATCGACACGAATACACAAATCCAATAAGGCTTCACGAAAACCCGCTAATTCTTCGATACTTATGCTTCGCATCATGTAAACGGTTAAGAATGAAGCAATTTGACTGCTGTTGTATGCCCCGTTTGAAATATTAACCAAGACATTTTTAGCTTCTTCTTTGGAGAGCATTTCGTGATTGATTAATCTGTTGAGAATGTTTTTCATTTTTTATTTTTTTTTTGCCGCAAAGGCACAAAGGTGCGAAGATTTATATTTTAGATGTATTATTTAT
>NZ_MUGT01000240.1 GCF_002217205.1 Flavobacterium branchiophilum NBRC 15030 = ATCC 35035
ATTTTCTTTTCATTTTTTTCCTTTTACAATTTTTTTATAATCTGTTGGCTAACAAGTTCATATATAAAAAATATGTTGTTTTTAACCTCATGTATATTGGTTTATAGTCTGTAAATTTTTAAATGGTAGCTGGTTGTCATCTTTTTTAAATTTTATTGTTTTCCTGTTATTTTTTTGAATTTGTCCATGTCTAAATAAATTACTGCCCAATGATGTCCGTCTAAGTCTTCGATGTTTCTTATTTGCATAAAGCCTTCGTCGATTGTTTGTGTTGGCGCTGTGCCGCCTGCTTTTATCCCTTTTGCTACAATGTCATTCATTACTTCTATGCTTTGTACAGGAAGTGTAAAGGTGGCAATGGTGCTTGTTTTGGCGTTGGCAAGTTTTTTTTTATTGCCCGATTTGAACATGTCATGCGTTTGTAGCATTACATAAATTTGGTCGCTCCAAACCATACATTTTTGATCGTTGAAACTAAACAAAGGATTGACTGTGAAACCTAAATGTTTGTAAAAATTCATAGATTTTTCTACATCTTTTACAGGTAAGTTGATAAAAATTTGTTTCATTGTATAAAATGTAAGTATTATAAATTCATAATATTTGTTTTTGCTGCTTTACATGTTATTGTAAATTATAAATTTATTGTGTTGTGCTACTTTTGATTTTTTTGTTGCTTTTTTAGACCGTATATTGTTGGTTTGCGTGAGGGATAGTA
>NZ_MUGT01000241.1 GCF_002217205.1 Flavobacterium branchiophilum NBRC 15030 = ATCC 35035
TAGTATATTTGTAAAATTTTCCTATTTCTTTGAATTGACAAATATACTTATTTCTTTTTCTCTTTCCCAATTTTTTGCATCAAAATAGCAACAAAACCATTCTTGGGAGCCTTATCTTATAAAATGCTTTTTTAAAAAATAATGAACAATACAATAATTTTTGTTTAAATTTGTGGCCAACAAAAAAAGGGCTATCAATGACAACTTTACAAGCATTAATACAAAACGATTTGAAACCACTAAAGGTTCAGGATACTTTGGCTACGGTTCAGGATTTTTTTCAAGAGGTTTCGTTTTCGCATTTCCCAGTTTTGGACGAACGGGTTTTTATTGGTAGTATTGCGGCCGATGATGTCGATAATTTTGATTACAACAAATCGTTGTCGGATTACAAATATGCTCTCGAAGGTTTTTTTGCCCGTAGCAATATGGTTTGGTTGGATTTGCTTGAAGTTTTTGCTAAAAACAACACCAATTTGGTGCCTGTTTTGAATGAATCTAATGAGTATTTAGGTTATTTTAATGCCCTTGATGTGGTAGAGATGATGAATGAAACTCCGTTTTTGAAAGCAAAAGGCAATGTAATTGTAGTGGCAAAACCGCAATCTGAAATCAACATGTCGCAAATTGTACAAATTGTAGAAAGTAGTGGTACAGCGGTTTTCGGGGCTTTTATTTCTGATGCAGATGCTCAAAATACCCATGTTACTATAAAAATGGGAGATGCCAACTTGAACGAAATTATTCAAACTTTCAGACGTTTTGATTACCAACTTATTTCAAGTCATCAAGACGATCAATATGTTGATGAATTAAAAAATAATGCGGCTTATTTGGATAAGTATTTGAGTTTTTAAAAATTGAAAAATTGAAA
>NZ_MUGT01000025.1 GCF_002217205.1 Flavobacterium branchiophilum NBRC 15030 = ATCC 35035
TTAAAATTTATGTGAACCAAAAATTACCTGTAATAAAAAAAAAGGCTTCCTTATTGTTTTTAATAAAAACATTAGGTAATGATAACAATTTGAATTCTATACCTGTTTGAAGTTCTAAATAATTGACCTTCCATTCTAAATAAGTATTTAATTCCTTAATACTTCCAATACTACTATAAGTTGCATAACGTAAACCAGCATAGGACTTAAAACGTTTATTTAGAAATTGATCTCTATAGCCTAAAGACCAAAAATTATTAGATCCATCAATTAAATGTTCTAATCTTTCATACTTTGAGTTCAAAAATCTAAATTCGGAGTTGACTATACCCGATTCAACATATACTTGCTGTGCATACATACTACAACTACATAAAAATAATAGATATTTTTTTTTTCATAATTGATTACTTTAAAATTAATATATTATTAAAATTTATAAATACAATAAATATAAACTTGTAAATTTATAAACATAATAAATATATATTTGCAAATTAATATTTAAAAAAATAAATTTAACAGCTATTTTTTAATAATTTTTTTTACAACGTTAAATTCCTTACAATCAATAATTGCTAAATAAGTACCACTGGGTAAAAAGGCCAAGTCCAATTGATATTGGTTCAAAAAAATCGTATTGCTTTCATGAATCAAATGCCCCATAATATCATAAATTGTTATTTTAAAAGGAGCTCCTAATTGTTTTACAGAAGAAATTTGAATTACATCAATAAAAGGGTTTGGACTAATCATAAATTGATCCTTTACTGAAATTTGTATTGCATTTTTGTTATTTAAAAACAGTAAAGGTTGAATAAAACCTTGATTTATACCGGTATGCGAGCTAGAAAATGATCCAATAACACTGCTTTGTCCTAAAGCGTTCTGAATGATATATTTTTGATGATATGTTTTTGTCAATCCACCAGAACCACCAATAGACTGTTTTAACATCATATTTTGGGCATTTAAATAGAAATTAAAAAACAATAATAATATTAGTAGTGTATAATGTTTCATTTTGTAATGATAATACTCTTAAAAAATTAAAAATCGTTTAGATAATTAAAGTTAAACTTCAGTTATTCCAAACGATTTTGATAATTAAATAGTTATTCAATTAATAATTTAAAATTTGTTTTATTATTTATACGAATAAAGTAAATGCCGCTTTTCAAAATAGGAAGCTCAACATTAACTTCATTTTTTAAACTATTAAAATTAATTACTTTTAATATTTTTCCAGTAATATCATAAAGTTCTACAATATTAATTATTTCTAAACCATTATTAATTTTTAACTCGGAACCATTTGTTAATGGATTAGGAAAAATAAATGGTTTTATATAATCTTCTTTAATTTCAATTGCTTTTAACACTTCTTCATCTGAGTTTTTAAAATTTGATACTGAAGTAGTTTTGAATCTAAACATACGTGCTGCATTCAATTTACCATCTTTAAAAGTAAACCCTAATAAGGCATTTTCTTTGTTGGGCTGCGGGTTAATAACACCTATTTTATCAGCATCTGCAAAGCCATGTTCAAATCTGTTAGATGGATTAGTATTAATTGCTAAATAAGTACCATCACTTTGAACTTTAAAACCGTAAACAAAACCATTCGTATCAAATAATAGTGGGAATGAACCTTTAGATGAGGAAAAATTTGTTATCCTTTTAAACGTATTTTGAGAAAAATTGATCAAACTTCCATCTTCTTTTGCCACCGTTTGTAAATTGAATTTTGCATTCCACTGCCAATTGGCGTAATAAATACCTACTAATCGTCCTGAACCTGTTATACCCATCAAACCTGTAGATGGTCCATTCATCTTATGAACTTCAGTATTTACATTACTTACAAAATCATTTATTGAAAAATTACCAATATTGCCACTATAACTATTATGCCACAAGCAAATAGATGAACCATCAGAATTAATTCTAAACATCATGGCTAATTTAGTAGTTGGGCTTAAAATCATATACTCATTAAAATGTCCATCTCCATCAAAATCACCAGAATAAAATTTATCTGAGATTCGATTATTATACCAAGATATATTTTTACTTACTTGACTCCACACTCCTAGTTCATTGGCTTCAAGAACATAATGGATATTTGAATTGGGTACAAAAACAACAACTTCTTGTATTCCATCACTATTTCTATCTATAACTTTATATATATTGTTATTATTATAAGTTACAACATTTGCTAATTTATTTTGAACATTACGTTTTAATCTAACAGCTTTATAGGTATCTAATTGATTAATAGAGGTTGTATTAAACTCAATTAATTCATTTTGTTTGGTATCGTTATTAATAGCTAACAAGAGCTGTGGTTTATTTGGAACAAAATTACCCGTAAGAAATACATCATCTATTTTACCTTTCCAATCTGAAATCCTATCAGCATGTTCATCAAAATGATAAGCTGGATTTACAGTAAAATTATCATAAACAACTTTCCATTTACCAAATTCTAAGACATTATTTGCATAATTTAGGCTACTTGTAGAAATAGCATTTGACAAAGATCTAGGAGAAATTCCATTTGACACAAAATTACTGTTATTAAATGAAATAAACGAAGTGTTTACCATGTCCCATTTTGCTTGACAACGTGTTAATGAAGTAAAATTATCTTTGGTTTTACTCATTCCCATATAAGGTGCCCATAATGAACCTTCTTCACCTTTTTTATTTCCTGCTGGTACAGCAAAATAAGAGTTCATATTTTGATATCCATTAGATAAAAACACTCTATATTCTGTATCATATAAAGTAACCAAATCGTCTTTTCCGTCTTGATTAACATCTTGCCAACGACTGAATAAATTCCAATCAAAATGATTATTTCCAGTTGCAAATGCAAATCTGTCAGTAAAATTTGGACCATAATATACGGTAAAATATTCTCCATATCCACCAGTTAAAGTTACAAAATCTCCTATTCCGTCGCCATTTTGATCGATGTAATAATTTGATTGTTTTTTATGATTTGTTCCGTCTAATGTGCTAGCGTAACCAATATCATATAAATTTGACGTGTCGTGATGTACATAATCTACATTTATACGGCCATCAGCATCAAGTTTTGTATCAAAAATTTTAATACTTTTATCATCATAAACCGTATAAAAAGATGGATACTTATCCGTAGCGTATCTTTTACCAAAACCCATTCTGGTATCAGGACCAAAACTATCTAACCAAAGTGACGCTTCTTTCAATGTAAGACTATTACCATAACCCTCTGCATAACTGGCAAATTTATTACCTTCTGCACGGTATATCAACTCATCTTTTCCTGTCTTTTCATTTCTTACAATCCATCCTTGCCCTGCTTGATATAATTTGTACGAAAATATAGTATTCCAATTTACTACATTTGCTTCACCAAATCCATTTCCATTAGCATAAAAGTATACTACTTTTCCATTAGATTTAGCATACAACAAATCGTCCATACCATCACCATTAAAATCACCAGCAAAAATTTTGTCTTTTACATCTGCATCAAAACCATTACTATTATTGGATTGATTAATTTGTTTATATTCGCTACCATTATAATAAACAAAAGTAGTTCCAACATTTGTTAAACCCGCATAATCCATAATACCGTCTCCATTAAAATCACCAGTTATACCATTTTGTTCAAGATAGGGTAACTTGTTTTCAATTGCACTAGGTTTAATATAGCTATTAACCCATTTATTGGGAACTACTAAGTTTACATTACTCAATTTTAAGGGTGCAATAGGATCGACATAACAAATATCAAAAATACTACGAGTAGAAATAGTTGGACATATAAAGTAAGGTTTTGCCAAATCGTATTGTGAATTTAAACTAGTTAGAATACCACGTTCATTTTCATTTAAGTCACGTTGTTTAAAGTTAAATTTATGCTCTAAATTATAATCCCCAATTACTTCTCCAGAACCTCTAGTTTTTTTTGTCCAATCAATTGTTTTGATTGTATTAACAATTTCAAAATTCGCTGTATTTATTGTAACTTCTCTAGCCTGAAGTATCATTTCACCAGGAATATTATCTGTAAATTTAAAACTATTAAATATCACACCATAAGTTGAATGTAAATGACTTATTAATAAAGCTTCTCTATAGAGTTTTATAACTTCTGGCGAAGTTAGATAATCCGTAGGTAAAATTTGTAAAAAAGGGTTATTTAAACTAATTTTGCTTTTCCAATCTTTAGCCGTTAATGCCGTCAATGCAAAAATTGCATTATTAAAATCAACTTTTAAAATACTTTTTAATGTACTACATTTAAAATTTGGTTTCAGTTGATAAATCGTAATATTTGCTTTTGCACCAAAGCTACCATTATTGATCATATTTTTAACTAATAGATCTAGATGTTTTCCATCTACTATGGGAATAAAACCAGATGATTCCGTAAAAACATTATTACTTTTCTCTAATAATGCTTCCCAATCAGTATTAAATCCTTTTGGATGAATATCATAATTTTCATTTCCAGCAGTAGTTACCTGAACCGCATAAAGTGCATTTGACTTCATTTGGGTTTCATAAAAATTTTGTCCACTCCTAGTAATTGCTTCAAGGCATAAATCTGAACTAGACCCTTGAGAGAAAACCATAAGAGGTAAATAACTAATCATAAATATATTTAGTAACACTTTTAAATTTTTCATATTCTTTTATTTATAATAAGATTAATTAGAATTTACTCTACACAAAACTGCTTCAGTAGTAGAAGCCCATGGTTCTTGATTCCAAGCTACGTGTCCTGGAGGAAAACCCGCTAATAAAAAGGCAGGAGCACCAATACCATTTCTTTGTGGCATTTCAAAAGAATCAAATGGTAAATAAGTCCATTCATTAAGATTATCAGTACTCACTCTGTATGCGCTTAATACTCTTGGCCATTCAACATTCATCATTTCAACTATTTCTAAAAAACCGCTTGTTGGAGTATAACTTTGTACCGTAGCGTTTACTGGTACGGATGAATAAGTAGTAGGTGCCACAACATAAATATAGATTATTCTTCGTGATGGATTCATTGCTACTAAAGAACGAGCAACAGAACCTGCAGCTCTCATAGTTTCACTAAAAGAGACGTAAGGGCTATCTAATCTGCCAGCTTGTGCATTATTTACATGATCAAATATAGACCAATTGATTTGAGCTGCTGGTAAATGGTTTTCTAACGCCCAAGACCGAAAACCACCAGCTTTTTTAATTTCTTTTGGGCTTCGCCAATCTACTCTATAAATATAAGTACCATCAGTAGGCACTTCTTTTCCACTAGGTTGTGCTACTACAAATAGCGGCAACAAAAAAAATAACAATACAGTATAATATTGCAATTTTAAATTAAAAACATTTTTCATATATTAACATTTTTAGTAAGTTTTAAATTAAATCTTATGAAGTAATTTTCATTATTTCAAATATTTTTTTCGAGTTATTTA
>NZ_MUGT01000026.1 GCF_002217205.1 Flavobacterium branchiophilum NBRC 15030 = ATCC 35035
AGTCTAAAAAATTTAAAAACCTTAAAATCAGCAGTTTATAAATTTTCAGTAGTTTGTAAATCTCGTTTGTAGTGAGGTATGATTATTGTTTATTTGATAAGCGTTTGATATATTTGCAAAATGTTTATAAGAGTAGTAAAAAAGCAAAATTCTAAAGAAGGTAAAGTTTTTTACCAGTTTATGCTTGCCCAAAATTCAAGGATTAATGGCAAGGTAAAACAGTCCAATATTTTAAGTTTAGGCTCTGATATTGAACTACTTAACAATGATATTAAAAACGAGGTGTTAGTTTTATTGAAGGCTAAAATTTTTAATCAAGAGCTAGCTTTTCCTGTTCAAAACAAGACCTCAATTGATTTGGCTACTAAATATTTTGAAAAATTTCAAATAAAATTTGCTCAAAATACAGATTATTCTGAAGTAGTTTCTTCTCCTCCCAAACACGATGGAAGCGATTATCAAGAAATTGACGTTGCAAGTATTGATGTTGTAGCTTCTAAATCTTTTGGAGCTGAAAATATTTGCAATTTAATGTACGAAAAACTAGGTTTTGAACAAATTTTCAAAGAGTTAAATTGGTCTGAATCGGATATAAAAATGGCACAATTGAGCATTTTATCGCGCACCATTTTTAGTGCATCTGAACACAAAACGGCTCAAATTCTTCGTGATAATAGTGCTTTAACCTCAATTATTGATTATAATAAATCGTTCACTCACAGGGATTTATATCCTATTTTAGATAAATTACACGATTTTCAAATGCAAATTGATAAAAAATTGTATGCTAATATCAATACGCTTTTTGACATCGATCAGTCTATTGTTATTTATGATCTTTCAAACCTCTATTTTGAAGGACGAAAAGCCACTAGCGAGATTGCCCAATTTGGACGAAGTAAAGAAAAAAGATATGATTGTAAGCAGGTTGTTTTTACTGGAATTATTGATAGTAAAGGGTTTATTAAACATTCAAAAATTTATCAAGGCAATATGTCCGATAGCAAAACTATAGCACTATTGCTAGCTGATTTTGAAACGCAAGGTGTTGCAATTAAAGATGTTACAATTGTCATGGATGCAGGTTTTGCTACAGAAGACAATTTAGAATTGATTGCTAGCAAACAGATGAAATATGTTGCTGTGGCTCGGAATAAAATTAAAAATTATGAAATAAATCCTGAAAAAGAGCTGATTCAAGTCTTTGACAATAAAGGGAATTCTATTGATTTACAAGTATTTAAGTCTGAAAAGCATGCCGATAATTGGATGTATGTAAAAAGTGAGCAAAAAAGGATTAAAGAAAATTCAATGGCTGAAAAATTAGAAAAGCTTTATCTTGAGGAATTACAAAATTTAAACGATGGATTATCTAAAAAAAGAACCATCAAAAACGCCCTAAAAATTAGTGAAAGACTAGGAAGAATAAAACAAAAACACAAGTTAGTTAGCTCAAGATATCAAGTTGATATTCAAGTAAATGACCATGTAGCTACGAGTATAAATTGGTCGAAAATTGAACCAAAAGAAAACCAAACCAAACAAGAAGGCGTATATTTTATTAGAACAAATTATCAAGACGTACAAGAAAATAAATTGTGGGAAATTTACAATATTATTAGAGAGGTTGAAGCCACTTTTAGATGTTTAAAGTCAGATTTATTAATTCGTCCTGTTTATCATAAAACCGATATAAAAGTAAAAGGACATATCTATCAAACCATTCTTAGTTATCAGATTGTCAATGCAATACGATATTATTTAAAAGAAGCTGGAGTAAATTATGATTGGCAAAATATAGTAAGAATTCTCAACACCCAATGTTTAGTTCAGGTAAAACTTCCAACAAAAACCAAAAATCTAACCATAGAAAAACCCTCAAAACCCATAGAAGAAGTACAAATGATTTACGATTGCTTGAAATTTAAAATTATTAGAAAAACTAAAAAAGTTCATGTAGTGTACCATTGATAAAAAAAAGCTACTGATAATCAGGGTTTTGTGTTGGGTTTTCGGCAAGTTGGGTTAAATTGTGGTCATATCTGTATGTTTTTTCAAAGATATAAAAAATATCAATAAATTGAAAAATTTTATCAATAAATTGGAACACTTATGATATAAATATTGCTTTACTTTGAATAATAATTAAAGAACACCAATAAATTA
>NZ_MUGT01000027.1:0-78126 GCF_002217205.1 Flavobacterium branchiophilum NBRC 15030 = ATCC 35035
AGTAACTCGAAACATTTTTTTATTTCTGAAAACTATTTTTACATTTTTTTTGTTCCAATACCAAGAGGAAAGTTAGAGGTACAAGGTTAGAAGAAAGAAAGAAGTTTTTGGTTTGATGATGGGGCTTTGCCAGCATACCCAGATGGGTGTTGTTGTGGTTGGGATTATATCCAATAGCCACTTTTTAAGCACTAACTCAAGCGGTTTTCGATAATTTTTTACCCCCTAAAACTACAACTTTCTAAATGGTCATTTACAATTCCTGTGGCTTGCAAATGGGCATATACTACGGTGGTACCCATAAATTTGAAGCCTCGTTGTTTCAAATCTTTGCTAATTTGGTCAGACAATGGGGTGCTTGATGGCACGTCTGATAATGTTTTTGGGCGGTTGATGAGGGGTTGGTTATTTACAAATTGCCAAAGATATTGGCAAAAGCTTCCAAATTCTTCTTGTATTTTTATAAAAGCAGCAGCATTTGTTACAGCAGCCCTAATTTTTAATTGGTTGCGTACAATTCCTTTGTCTTGAAGTAATTCGGCAATTTTAGTTTCAGAATAATTTTTGATAATTTGATAATCAAATCCATCAAAAGCTTTTTTAAAATGGGCTCTTTTATTTAAAATAGTGAGCCAGCTTAATCCTGCTTGAAAGGTTTCTAAAATTATAAATTCAAACATTTTTTGATCGTCATGTACTGGTACACCCCATTCGGTGTCATGATATTGTTTGTATAATTCGCTCGACAAACACCAAGGGCAACGGTTATTGTTTTCCATAAAAATAAAACGGATTAGAAGGATAAAGCAAGGATTTTATAGCAAACGATTTGGTGGTTTGTTTGAATTTAGTACAATAAAAAAGGTGGAATGAATCCACCTTTTTTGCCCCAAATCTACCATAAATTTAACCTACTATTTTATGATGTTGTAAAAGTAATATAAGCCTATTTAACCTCCAAATAAATTAGGTAACTAACCTAAAAAAACGATAAAATACACATTTTAACATTTTTAATAGGCTCTAGCATCTTTTCCTTCATAAAAATTCATGAAAGCCCTATTCACTACCCTGTTGCCTCCTGGCGTTGGGTAGTTGCCTGTAAAATACCAATCGCCCAAGTTTTTAGGGCAAGCAAGATGTAAGTCTTCAACCGTTTGAAAAATAATTTTTACTTCGGCTTTGATGTCTGCCGAGGTAAGCATTTTTGCAATTTGGTCTGATATTTCTTGAGGTTCAAAAGGGTCATATATTTGTGTTACATAATTAACCATTTCAGCATCTTTCAAGTTTTCTTGAGCCTTGCATTTGTCGTACACTTCTTGTACAATGTGGTACATGTTTCGTTGTTTCAATAGTTCGAGGGCTGCTCTAAAAGCAATTAAACCTTCGAGTTTTGCCATATCAATACCATAACAATCAGGGTATCTAATTTGTGGAGCCGATGATACAATAACGATTTTTTTCGGATTCAATCGATCCATCATTTTGATGATGCTCATTTTTAGGGTAGTTCCTCTAACAATGCTATCGTCTATAATAACCAAATTGTCGTTTGGTTGTATTACGCCATAGGTAACGTCATATACATGTGCTACCAAATCGTCTCTGCTGGCATCTTCTGTAATAAAAGTTCGTAGTTTGGCATCTTTGATAGCTACTTTTTCCATCCGAATTTTTACTTCTAGCAATTCTTGTAGCGTTTCTTTTGTAAGTTTGTTTCGGTTTGCTAAAATATAATTGTTTTTGCGTTGGTTCAAAAAATCTTGAGCTGCCTCTACCATGCCATAAAAAGAAGTTTCGGCAGTATTTGGAATATAAGAAAAAACGGTGTTATCTGTATCGTCATCAATGGCCTTTAAAACGGCTGGCAAAATAAGTTTACCTAATTTTTTTCGTTCTTGATAAATTTCGGCATCACTGCCTCTTGAAAAATAGATTCTTTCAAACGAACACGCTTTTTTGATGGTTGGTGTCAATATTTCTTGTGTACTTACAAGTCCGTTTTTTTTGATAATCAATGCGTTGCCAGGTTCAATTTCTTGTACTTTGTCAAATGCAACATTAAAAACGGTTTGTATTACGGGTCTTTCCGAGGCCACTACTACAATTTCGTCGTCTTTATAATAATAAGCAGGTCGGATTCCAGCAGGATCTCTAAACACAAAGGCATCTCCGTGACCAAGTAAGCCAGCCATGGCATAGCCACCGTCTAAATTTTTTGAAGCACGATGCAATATTTTGGCCAAATTCAAGTTTTCGGCTATATATGGCGAGGCTTCTCTTTTTGTCAATCCTAAATTTTTACACTCTTGATACAGTTGGGTAACTTCATTGTCTAAAAAATGACCTATTTTTTCCATGACAGTTACGGTGTCTGTCATTTCTTTTGGATGTTGCCCTAGTTCGACCAAGCCGTTAAAGAGTTCTTTTACGTTGGTCATATTGAAATTTCCTGCCAAAATCAAATTGCGGTGCATCCAATTATTCTGACGCAAAAAAGGGTGTACGCTTTCGATACTGTTTTTACCAAAAGTACCATACCGAACATGTCCCAAAAAAAGTTCGCCAATATAAGGGATATTGGCTTTTTGCAAAGCGATATCGTTGGCATATTCGGGGTGTTTGGTAAGCTCTTCGTTGATGCGGTCGTTAATTTGAGCAAATACGTCTTGAATGGGTTGTGCCTGGTTTGATCGCACACGACTAATATATCTTTCGCCTGGCTCAACATCCAATTTTATGCTTGCAAATCCAGCACCATCTTGGCCTCTATTGTGTTGTTTTTCCATCAAAAGATACATCTTTTGAACCCCATAAAAAGCCGTTCCGTACTTTTCTTTATAAAATTCAAGGGGTTTTAATAGCCTAATTAAGGCAATGCCACATTCGTGTTTTAATTGATCGCTCATTTAAAATATTGTTTTAAAAAAAAAAGCCTCAAACAAATTGAGGCTATTAGTTATGTATTGGTTTACCTATAATTTATATGTAAGTGAAACGTTAGCAATACTCATTTTTTGTACATTCAAATTTGTGAATTGATTAAAAAAACCAGGATTGATATCTAACTCTCTCATTCCCATAAAATATTTTGCTTCGATTGAGAATTTTTTATAAAAATTATATGAAATTCCAGCTGTTGGTCCATAGTTGAATTCATACAAATAACGATCTGGTTTTGTTGTTTCGCTTTGTACCCAGTCGCCAATGACTCTACTTCTTGTAAAGTGTGCAATATAACTTACTTGTGGCCCAGCAAAAACACCTAATTTTTCGGTAATTTTATAATTGAAAACCAAAGGAATGTTCCAAGTAGATATGGTTAATTTGTGTAACGCATCTAATTGCCATTCAGATTTTGATCTAAAATAATCAATTTCAGGTTGAAACGATAATTTGCTTGTTAAAGGTACATCAACGGCCAATCCAACTTGGTATCCAACAAATGCTCCTTTCCAATCTGAACTATACATGGGTAAATTAACGCCAGATTTTACAATAAATGATGGGTTTTTGTCTTGAGCTAATGCAACGTTACATATCAATAAAACTAATGTTAAAAGGGATAATTTCTTCATCTTTTTTCGTGTGTATTTGGGTAAATTATTTGAATTATTTTTTTTGTAAAAGTATAAATTTTTTTTTAATTTGAATTAATATGAAGTTAATTTTTTGAATTTTTCAAATCGTTTGGCAATTTCTTCAGAATCAAGTTGCAACATTCTTTCTGTTCCAAATTTTTCCACACAAAACGACGCTAAATTCGACCCATGAATAATAGCATTTTTCATGTTTTCAAACGTAATATTATCACTTTGTGCAATGTAACCTGCAAATCCACCAGCAAAAGTATCGCCTGCTCCTGTTGGATCAAACACTTCTTCTAATGGTAATGCTGGTGCAAAAAAGATGTCTTCGCCCTGAAACAACAATGCTCCATGCTCTCCTTTTTTGATAACTACATATTGTGGCCCCATAGTATGAATTTTGGCAGCTGCTTTTACTAAAGAATACTCGCCAGAAAGTTGTCTGGCCTCTTCGTCGTTTATAGTAATTACATCAACACGTTTTATAACATCGAGTAATTCTGGCAAAGCACAATCCATCCAAAAATTCATGGTGTCCAAAACAACTAATTTAGGCTTGGAGGTCAGTTGGTCCAACACACTGCTTTGCACTAAAGGGTGTAAGTTCCCTAGCATGACTACATCGGTATTTTTGAAATTTTCTGGAACTTTAGGCTGAAAATCGGCCAAAACATTCAATTGTGTATCCAAAGTATCTCGAGAGTTCAAATCGTTGTGATAGCGACCGCTCCAAAAGAAGGTTTTACCCCCTTTTACTATCTCAATGGCCGAAATATCAATTTTTCGAGTGCTTAGCAAATCTAAATATTCTTGTGGAAAATCATCTCCAACAACAGATACAATAGCGGCATCTACATTAAAGTTTGATGCTGATAATCCAATATAGGTTCCTGCACCGCCCAATATTTTATCGGTTTTTCCAAAAGGAGTTTCAATGGCATCAAATGCTACTGTTCCTACTATCAATAATTTACTCATTTGAAATAGTTAATTTTTAGGTTGCAAATATAGTTTTTAAGTTTTGTTTTTTAAAACATTTCATCAAAAAATAAATCAAAAAAAGAATTTTGTTTTATTTGAGAAAGGTATTATTTGCAAAATATTTTAAAGATTAAAACTTATGCCAACTTGAAAATTAAATTGGTTATTATAATAATCAAAACCTGTTGCACTGTTGTTGTATCGTGCAATAGGAAAAGCGGCCTCGCTATATACGCCAAAACCGTCTGTAAAGAAATATCTTGCCCCAACGTGGCCACCAAAATTTTTCAAACTTAAATCCAATCCAGGATATACATCTATTTTTGGGTTCAACTTTAAAACGCTTCCTATGTTGGCATTAAAACGTGCTTTCAAATCGACTCTGTCAGAAAATCCAGCTTTTGACCCCAATACCTCTTCTACAGATAGCAAATAACCTGCAACAAAACCATAAGACATATTTTCTCCAATTCCAAAATCTGATGAAACAGTAATTCCTGTTCCGCCACTTTGAAAATTAACACCAACTTGCCCTTTGACATCTCCTTTTCCTTTAAATGCTTGGGCTTGTATTTGACCTATTGCGGCAAAGGTTGCTATAACTACAATTGCTAATTTTTTCATGTTTAAATGGATTATTTAGTTTAAATTATTTTAATTTTGGTGCAAATGTACTGTTTTTTAACTTAATTCCTACCTTTTTCATTAAAATATAATTCACAAAGCGGTTTACTTTGCCAAAATGTTTTGCTATCCACGTCTAAAATGGTGAGTGGCCCCCAAAAAGCCGCTCCAGTATCTATATTCCAAACATTGGCTTTTTGTAGTGGTGTACTGCTTCCAATTCGGGTTACTGGAGTGTGTCCAATGTATATTTCGTCGTATAACAGTAGCCTTTTGGGATAAGTATCGGCATCGGCACTCATTTTGGGGTCTAATGCTAAAGCCATTTCCCATAATGTTCTGTCCCAATAATACATTTTTGAAAAATATTCATTTGCTACTCCGTTTAAGTTTGTAAACCCTGCGTGGATATACAACCTATTTTGAGGATCTATATAATAATCTACTAAGTTTTCTAAAAAGGCAATATGCTGTTGAATGGTAGCACTAGCTACTTTGGCATAGGCCAATACCGTTGCTTCGCCTCCATGCTGAAACCACATTTTGTTGCTTATTTCTTGAGCACCTGATTGCAACCATTCCAACAAAAGTTGGTCGTGATTGCCTCTTATAAATATACAATTATGACTGTTTTTTAGTTCGATCAAAAAATTTAAAACCTCGGGCGACTGGCTCCAACCATCTACATAATCGCCCAAAAACACCAACTGATCCTCTGGGTTTGCATGAGCGAGTTGTAAAACTTCCTGCAACCCGAGTAGCCCTCCGTGAATGTCTCCAATAACTAATGTTCTCATAATATGAAAAGCAATTTGATTAGCCCACAAAAGTCTTGTTTTTAATTCAAATCTGCAACATTTGGCAATGAAATTAAAGGGCATTCTAAATTATTTTGTTTTGCAAAATGATGTAACACAATTTTATTTTAAATAAATTTCATATATTTGCGTGTTAAAAAATAACCTAAATGATATGATGTTGAAATATTAGGCTTTTTTTGGTGAAAAACACAACTATTATAGCATTGTTTTTTGTTGGTTGTAACTACATTAAACTACAAAACGCAATAGTATATAAGAATTATTATAAATATAAATATACATTTATGAACGAAACCAAAAACATTTCTCGCTCAAGGGCTCAAGAATCGTCGGCTGCAATTGAAAGATTATACATTACTATTCGACATTTATTTAATAGAGGTTTTTATAAACCTATGGGAGTTTCGGGCGAAACTTTAAAAGAAGCTTTGTTGTCCTTACGTCCAGAAATTTATGGTTCTATTGCCGACGAAAAAGTAGAGTTAAATGGTTTGTTGTATGTTATAGAACGTTTGCCCGTTGGGATAGAAGAATGTCGTTTTATCAATTTAACATCAGAAGAAGGGTATTCTAAATCGCATTTTCAACCCATAGTGCCTCCAAAACGTCGCAGAAATTGCTATCGCATAGACGAAGAGCAAATGAATATCGTAATTACAAGGGGGCGATCGGATATTTATGATATTTTAACCCATTTGACCTTTATATTTATTGAATCGCACAAGATAAAAGACCGTATTTTATTGGACGAAAATAATAATGAAGTTACTAGAGATTGGCAAAAAATAGAACAAATTGTTATTCAAAATAAAAAATTAACTCAAATAGACAAAGAAAAAGCCATTTCACATTTGTCAAATATTTTGGGTAGAACATTTGAGGAGGTTTTGGATATTTATGATGATTTTGGCACGTTTGAAAAACCCAATCGTTTCCTACATATTATTTACTGGTTGGGCAAACTAGCCATAGAGGAATCTGTTGAAAACAACAAGCGAACCATTACTTTTAGTCCTATTTTAAGAGAACGTTTGGGGCATCATATTCATGGCGAAATTTGGGCCACAAACATCAAAAAAGTGTTAGAAGCCCATCAATTGTTGCAAAGACCTATACATATTATTAGTGCCAATATGCACTCGGTAATGAACTCCTTGTTTGCAACCTATGTACTTAAAACCAAATTTAAAGATAAGTCGGATTTTGATATTTTTGAAGAACTCAGTAAATCTGGTGCCAACGATGTTCGGAACAAGGTAACCGAATTTGCCTCAAAACATGGTATGATAGCAATACCAGACACATCGGGAACTAACATTGATGTACAAATTTTTGATACTGCCAAAATAGATTGGGCAAAATCAGCGTTTCCAAATGCCAAAACGGGCGAAAAGAAACCCGTGATTATTGTAATGGACTATGCTTTTGGAGAACAAGCCTATGAAACGATTGATGAATTATTGAAACCCTACAAGAAAGACATTTTTTTAAATGTCGAATCGGTTTCAATTATGGGCAAAGCCGGAATTTTAGAAGGTGGTAAAGGCGACATCATGATACCTACGGCACACGTAAACGAAGGTACGGCCGACAATTATCCTTTTGAAAACGAATTAACTCCCGAAATGTTTGACGGAAATGATATTCCTGTTTTTGCAGGGCCCATGATAACCGTTTTAGGAACCTCGTTGCAAAACCGAGATTTGTTGAAATTTTTTCATGAATCAACCTGGAAAGCCATCGGACTAGAAATGGAAGGCTCTTATTATCAAAAAGCCATTCAATCAGCATCAAGAATTAGAAAAAGCATTCACCCAAATGTAAAAGTAAGGTATGCTTATTATGCATCGGACAACCCTTTAGAAACGGGAAGTACGCTGGCATCTGGCGGACTTGGAACAACAGGTGTAAAACCAACCTATTTGATCACTATCAAAATATTGGAACAAATTTTCAATATCAATTAATATTTTAAAATGAATACAAACTCAAATTCAACAACCGATCAAGATATAGATTTATCAGTTTTAACTGATAAAGTAAAATCATTTTTTGGTAACATTGCCTTTTCTTTGTTCAAATGTATATTGTTTTTAAAAAACAATAGTCGTGTTTTTGCCTTTTTAATAATAGGTGGAGGCATTTTGGGCTATACAATAGACCATTTTTCCAAATCATACAGACACGAACTCATCGTTACGCCTTATTATGGTAGTGTTGATTATTTGTACACCAAAATAGATTATTTGCAAACCAAAATCAATCAAAACGATCAAGCTTTTTTTAAATCAATAGGTGTACAAGAGGCTGAAAATGTAAATGAAATCGAAGTAGAACCAATAATTGATTTGTACAATTTTATTAATAATGGCACGGCCGGCAATAAAGATGAAAATTCGCAAAATTTTGAAATGATCAAGTTACTTGCCGAAGAAAGCGACATTAATAAAGTGATAAAAGAAAAACTGACCAGCAAAAATTACAACAGACATTTGATTACCATTTCGACCAAAAAAGTAGTTTCTGAAAAAAATACCATAACGCCATTGTTATTGTATTTGAATAATGATGCTTATTTGAATAAAATCCGAGCGATTTATACGGCCAATGTAAAAGATAAAATTCAAAAAAACGAAGAGGTTATCAAACAAATAGATGGTTTGCTCAACAGTTTTGCTGCCACATCAAATAGTACGCAACAAAACAACAAGCTGGTATATTATAATGAAAACACCCAGCTCAACGAATTAATTGCTACTAAAAATGGCTTAATTAGAGATATTGGATTACAAAAAATAGAATTGATTAATTTAGATTATTTTATAAAAGCCACAAGTACCGTGGTTAATTTGAAAAACACCTCAAAGATATACCAGAAAAAAACAATCTTATTGCCAATAATATTTGTAATTGGCTATATACTGTATAGTTTTTTAAGTTTATTTTATAAAAAACAAGCCGCAAAATTAAACCCTGTTTCATAATAAAAAACCAATCAACCCAAAAATGTAATTATCAACATCGTCAGTTTTTGCAAAGTTTAAAACGCTATTTGGATAATTGCAGAATAACCAATAAAAATAAAAACTTACAAATATGAAAGGAATCATTTTAGCAGGAGGCTCTGGCACAAGGCTACACCCCCTCACGATTGCTGTAAGCAAGCAGTTGATGCCCATTTATGATAAACCAATGATTTATTATCCACTTTCAACGCTGATTTGTGCGGGGATTAGAGAAATACTTATAATATCTACGCCACACGATTTGCCTTTATTTAAAAAATTGTTGGGCGATGGTCAAAAATATGGTTGCCGATTTGAATACGAGGTACAAGAACATCCAAATGGGTTGGCCGAAGCCTTTATTATTGGCAAAAAATTTATTGGCAATGATAAAGTAGCTTTAATATTGGGAGATAATATTTTTTATGGTTCCGGATTGGGAAGACTTTTGCAAAACAACAACAATCCAGACGGAGGCATCATTTATGCCTACCATGTTCATGATCCTGAAAGGTACGGAGTTGTAGATTTTGATAACAACGGAAAGGTGCTTTCTATTGAGGAAAAACCTGCTGTTCCAAAATCCAATTATGCCGTTCCAGGCATCTATTTTTATGATAACGATGTAGTGGCTATTGCCGAAAATATACAGCCAAGCCACCGAGGCGAAATTGAAATAACCGACGTAAACAAAGAATATTTGAAAAGAGGCAAACTTAAAGTGAGTATTTTAGACAGAGGAACGGCTTGGTTTGATACTGGCACTTTTGCCTCGCTAATGCAAGCCGCCCAATTTGTACAAGTGATAGAAGAAAGACAAGGACTCAAAATAGGATCTATAGAAGAGGCCGTGTATCGTATGGGTTTTATAGACAAACAACAACTGGAAGCCTTGGCAGCTCCACTATTGAAAAGTGGTTATGGCACACAATTAATGGAAATAGCAAAAGAATCATAATCGGTTAGCAACAAAAAAACATGAATTTTATACCAACAAAATTAGAAGGGTGCTATATTTTAGAACCCCAAATATATCAAGACGAAAGAGGCTATTTTATGGAAAGTTATAACCAACAAACTTTTCAGGCGGGCATCAATCAAGACATAAAATTTGTTCAAGACAATCAATCATTTTCATCAAAAGGAGTTTTGAGGGGGATGCACTATCAAACGGGTATCCATGCTCAAGCCAAGCTCGTTCGGGTGTTGCAGGGCGAGGTGTTGGATGTAGCGGTAGATATTAGGCCAGAATCTAAAACTTTTGGACAATATGTTTCGGTTTTATTATCGGGCGACAATCAAAAGCAGTTTTTTATCCCACGTGGTTTTGCACATGGTTTTTTAGTTGTAAGCGAAACGGCCACATTTTTTTACAAATGCGATAATTTTTACAATAAAGAATCTGAAGGAGGCCTTATTTTTAACGACCCAACAATTCAAATCGATTGGGAATTTCCAACAAGCGATTTGATTATTTCTGATAAAGATAAAATTTTGCCAACCCTTGAAAATGCTCGAAAAATATGGTAGTACTTGTAACGGGTGCCAATGGACAACTAGGACAATCTATGGCCCATTTGTCTGTTAGATATGCACAAATTGACTTTGTTTTTTGTGATTCAAAACAAATGAATATCACCGATTTTGAAGCTGTAAAAGCCGTTTTCAAATCAGTAAATCCAGATGTTTGTATCAATACAGCGGCCTATACGGCAGTAGATAAGGCCGAATCCGACCAGGAAAATGCCATCAAAATTAATGTCAAAGGAGCACAAAATCTAGCATTGGTATGCAAAGAGTTTCACACTAAATTGATTCATGTTTCTACAGATTTTGTTTTTGACGGACAGCATCAAAAACCTTATACCGAAATAGATATTCCAAAACCAACGGGCGTTTATGGACAAACCAAGCTCGATGGCGAACTGGCTATTGCGGCTGTTTTTAGTCAGTATTATATTGTTAGAACTTCGTGGGTATATTCGCAATTTGGCAATAATTTCATGAAAACCATGCTCCGTTTGGGTGCCGAACGGGATACTTTGTCGGTTGTAGAGGATCAAATTGGAACACCTACTCATGCCCTAGATTTGGCAGATGCCCTAATTCAAATGGCTCTTTTTACCGATCAAAATAATGAGTTCCCACAATATGGAATTTACCATTTTAGTAACGAAGGGCAGTGTAGTTGGTTTGATTTTGCTCAAAAAATATTTGAAATCCATCAAATGTCAATTGATGTGAAACCCATCCCAACGCAAAGTTACCCAACACCCGCCAAACGTCCTGCTTATAGTGTTTTGGACAAAACAAAAATCAAAACAGTATTAGGAATTACTATAAAAAACTGGGACGATAGGCTTAAAGAAACCATTTTATAAAATTGTCACAATAAAAAAATCCGCAATTGCTGCGGATTTTTTTTATCTTATGTATAAATGGAACTAATACCAAATATACATATAAAATAGTTCCGTAGCCCAGCTATGCAANNTATATTTGGTATTAAAAATGATAGTATTTTATTTTTTAAAAATATAAAAAATTACTGCTTTTTTTAGTTGAACTAAACTTTCATGATTTCGGCATCTTTTATAGCCAATACATCATCAATTTTTTTAATATAAGCATTAGTAAGTTGTTGCACCTGATCTTCGGCAACTTTACAAACATCTTCAGAAGTACCTTCTTTTTCCAGTTTTTTAATATCGGTATTAGCATCTTTTCGAGCATTTCTTATACCAATTTTAGCATCCTCGGCCTCTGATTTGGCTTGTTTGGCCAAGTCTCTTCTACGCTCTTCAGTAAGTGGTGGCACACTAATAATCACAACATCGCCATTATTCATGGGATTGAAACCTAAATTGGCAATCAAAATGGCCTTTTCTATGGTTTGCAACATCTTTTTTTCATAAGGCTGAATGGTAAGCGTTCGTGCATCGGGCACATTAATGTTGGCTACTTGAGACAAAGGTGTTTGAGCACCATAATAATCAACAAAAACACCGCCCAACATGGCTGGCGAAGCCTTGCCTGCTCTAATGTTTAGAAACTCTTTTTCTAAATGAGCCAAAGTGCCTTCCATGGATTCTTTTGTACTATCTAAAATAAAATCTATTTCTTCTGTCATTTTATATGCTATTTTATATTTTTCTGCAGTTTGTTTTTATATATTCACAATAGTTCCAATATTTTCGCCTTCGCAAATTTTCAATAAATTTCCTTGCTTGTTCATATCAAAAACTACAATAGGCAATTTATTTTCTTGACTTAAAGTAAAAGCGGTGGTATCCATAACATTTAAACCTTTTTTCAAAACGTCTTCAAACGAAATATAATCAAATTTTATGGCCGACTTGTCTTTTTCAGGATCTGCAGTATATACGCCATCTACTCGTGTACCTTTTAAAATGACATCGGCATTTACTTCAACCCCTCGCAATACAGCAGCCGTATCTGTTGTAAAATAAGGGTTGCCCGTGCCCGCACCAAAAATTACAATCCGACCTTTTTCTAAATGTCTAACGGCTCTTCGTTTGATGTATGGTTCGGCAATGGCTTCAATTTTTAGGGCTGTTTGTAGTCTGGTAAGCATGCCTCTATCTTCTAACGCTCCCTGAAGTGCCATTCCATTTATTATGGTGGCCAACATTCCCATATAATCGCCCTGAACCCTGTCCATACCTGAACTAACTCCCGAAACCCCTCTAAAAATATTGCCTCCACCAATAACAATGGCTATTTCTACTCCTTTATCATGTATTTGTTTGATTTCTTCGGCATATTCGGCTAATTTTGATGGGTCTATACCATATTGCAAATCACCCATTAAGGCTTCGCCGCTCAATTTTAAGAGTATTCTTTTGTATTTCATGGTGTGTATCTTGATGGTGCAAATATAATAATATTCTTTTTTTATTATAAAAAAAATGTATCTAAAAATTTGACAACAACAAATAGTCTAATTCCAATATATTTGGTATAAATTTTTACCAAAAAAAAACTGCTCTGTTTTAGAGCAGTTTGCATTTTTTTTGAATAATATTTTGGAAAAGCTTTTGCAAATACTATTGTTGTTTTTTCATTTCTTTTTCAATCATATCATAAAACTCGTCAATTTTTGGCAATACCACAATACGAGTTCTACGGTTTATGGAGCGGTTTTCGGCAGTATCATTGGCTTTTAGTGGGATAAACTCACTACGTCCTGCGGCAATCAATTGAGCTGGATTTACTTTCAAATCTTTGGTCAAAACCCTGATGATAGCAGTAGATCGTTTAACACTCAAGTCCCAATTGTCCAATAATAGAGCATTGCCAGAAAAAGGTACGTTGTCTGTATGACCTTCTACCATACATTCAAAAGTAGGTTTGTCATTAATTACTTTGGCTACTTTGCCCAGAATTTCTTTGGCCCTGTCGCTCACATTATAGCTGCCACTTTTAAACATCAACTTGTCTGAAATGGATATAAAAACCACTCCTTTTTCTACGTTTACTTCGATATCTGGATCAGAAATTCCCACAGAACTTTTCAAGCTCGTTACCAAAGCCAGCGTAACACTGTCTTTTTTAGTAAGAGCGTCTTGCATCCTGCTGATTTTCAAATCTTTCTCTTTGATAGTTTCCAAGGCTTTTTCAATATTCTGAGCCCCTTTTGTAGATAAGGTGGTCATATTGCCCATGTTGTTTATCAAATCGGTATTGTTTTTTTTCAGGTTATCGTTTTGCTCTCTCAAGCTGGTAAGCGTAGCATTCAAACCTGATTTGTCCTCCAAACACGAATTTAATTTTACGGTTGCGGTGTTCAACAAGTCCTGAATTTCTTTGTTTTTGGTTTCAAGTTCCGCATATTTCTTTTTAGATACACACGAAGTCATCATTGCAAGGGCCGAAAGGCAAATAAAAATTTTTTTCATTTCAGTAAATTTAGTTTATAGCTATGTGAAGCAACAAATTATTAAAAATGTTGCCAAAATATCATATAAGGCATCATGCAAAAATACATTTTTTTATAAACTGAAATGCTTTTTGAAGCGTTAATTTTTTGTGAAAAATATAAACGGGGGGGTTATTAGTTAAATACTACATTCAATTAGTAAGTTATTTATTTACGAAATTTATGAAAAAACTTAATTTATTATATTGGCTTTTATATACAATACAATAAAAGTTGGCTCAGTATTTGCTTCAATAATTACTGATTTTTCAACAATCCCAATATCTCCTTTTTTTGCAACAAAAATAGTTTTTATTTGAGAATTTGTATTTGGTTTGATAATTGTATCACTAATGTTTGCTAAAGTGCAACCACAACTTGTTTTTACATTTTTTATTTTTATAATGTCATTAGATAAATTTCTTAAATAAAAAGTGTTTCTAGCGGTATCACCGACTTTTATATTTCCCAAATATTTTATTTTCTCTACATCAAATTGTACAATCTTTTCTGTCTTATTTTTGCAAGACAATAAAACAAGTAAAATAATAATAAATATGTAATTATTTTTCATTTTTAATTAAGTTGTAAATATTATTATAATTTTCATTGTTTTTTATATTTAAACTGCCAAAATATTTTATTTTTCTATCTTTCCCAACAATTATATAGTTTGGTACACTATTAAAACCTAATTTTGAGAAAATTGATTGGTCGCAATAATAATTTGTGAATGTGAATCCTTTTAAATATTTTTCGCTAACTAGAACATCGTTCCAAGAGTTATAAATATTAATTGAAATAAATTCAATTTGATTATCATTTTCAAAATCATTTTTAACTTTTTCAAATTTAGGAAAAGCATCAATACAATTACCACAAGTTATACTCCATAAATCTATAATTAATATTTTATGACCGTTTTGAATATTTACTTTTTTACCAAACTTATTTTTGATATTCAACTCTGGAAATTCTTTGTTAATATTATCATTTTTATTATAAATAGAGTAGTATAGATTTAACATGTCGCTATAGCAATATATAGATAAAGTAAAAAAAAACACATAAATTAACAATATGATTTTTTTCAAATGGTTGTATTTATGAAGAAATAACCCTGTTGAAGTAGCAATAACATAAATATAATAACCCAAAACGCCAGGCATGGCTATGTTAAGATATATACCACAAATTACAGTGAATGATAATATAACGAAGGGAATAAAAATTAAAAACAAACCCAATTTTTTAAAAGGGTTTGTTTTAATTAAATAATATGTGAAAAATACATTTATAACACCCGTAGTAATAAAATTAGCATATAAACCATGTATTCGACCAATAAAATTAAAGTAATATAAGACAAGTAATACAATAATAAAAGATAACTTGGGTTTCATAAATTTTAATTTTAAAAACATTTTGGGTTTTTTAATTTTTTTAACATGTAATTAGTAGTAAATAAAACATTTACCGTTACAATCAAAAAACATTAGGAATCCACATCCGCCCCAATTCTGTGTAGGTTCACAGTCTGAACGTCTACAAGTTCCAAGACCAGAACAAGACCAGATAGAACCAATATTACATGTACATTTAGATTTTGGGCCAACAATATTATTTTCTAACACAATTTCTCTAGAAATTATTTGATCATTACTTTTATTTGAGAGTGTATAAAAATTATTGTAAATAAATTCTTCAGAAAATACTGCTATTGATTTTTTAAGGAATGTTTTTATATAAACATTTTTAAAAATCTCTCGATTGTCATTCATAGAATCATTATTAAATAAACTAACACTCAATTGACTTTTTAAATCGTTTAATAAATTCAGTTGCTGTTCTGTTAGTTTATCATTATGAATAATTTTTGTCAATCTATCATTCCAAATTTTAAATTTATCTTCTTTGCTTAATAAGTTATACATTATTTTTTGTGAAATAATGTTTTTTTCTTTCAACACTTCGTTTATTTTTGTATTTACTATTTGAGCACTATTTTGAGAATTCGCATTTTCATTATCAGAACACGAAAGAAATGTAAACATGATAAAAGCAAATAAAAACATTAATTTTTTCATGATTGTAAAGTTTTACGCCCAGTTATAAAACTTGGGCAAGTTAATAAAAAGATTTTAGTTTAACAAAGTTTTTTCTCGAGATAATTTGTTGAGGCAAATATCAAATTAACTTTTGGGTAAAAAAACAACTTATACGAAATAAATTATACTTTTAGGAAAAATATTTATACTTTTGCGACAATAACAAATTCATTAAACCATGGAAAGTAATATTATAGCTAAAAAAATTAAAGAAATAAGGTTAGAAAAGAAAATATCTGTTGAAGATATTGCAGTAGCTTTGAATATTTCAGCTAATGCCTATCGTAAAATTGAAATGAATTACACTAAACTCACAATTGACAGGTTATATGATATCAGTAAAATATTAGAAGTTAGTACTGCACAACTATTGGATATTGCTACCAAAGAGGTTTATAAACAGGAAAACAAAGATAATGCCACGGGGTATTTGCAAAAGATTGAACATTTTTATCATGAAAATAAAGAACAACATGAAAAAATGATAGCTTTATATGAAGCACGACTTAAGGATAAAGATTTGGTTATAGAACAGTTGCTCCAAAAGCAATCTTAATGATTATTTTTTATGGTATTTTAAATTTATTAAGCTGAAAATTGTATTTGCTAGCTGAATCTAGCTAACTTTGACACTTATTTATTTGTATAAGTCTGGATTAAACAGTATCTTTGCAGCCAAATATTGGACCAACCTCTGGCGAAACCCGTGAATGTTGAGCTGATAAAACATTAAAATACTAAAAAAATGGCAGATTTATTGAAATTCGTACAAGACGAATTTGTTACTAAAAAAGATTTTCCAGTGTTTGGAGCTGGAGACACAATCACCGTGTATTATGAAATTAAAGAGGGTGAAAAAACAAGAACACAGTTTTTTAAAGGTGTTGTAATTCAAAGAAGAGGTTCTGGACACACAGAAACTTTTACGATTCGCAAAATGTCTGGAGCAATAGGAGTGGAGCGTATTTTTCCAATCAATTTGCCAGCGTTGCAAAAAATTGAAATCAACAAAAAAGGTGCTGTTCGTAGAGCAAGAATTTTCTATTTTAGAAACCTTACGGGTAAAAAAGCTAAAATTAAAGATAAAAGAAGATAAACACTATTTGCTATCGAAAATAGGAAGCGTTATGCCACAAACAAACACAACACTTCCAAAAGCGATATCGATAACAAATAAAGCCTCAACATTGTTGAGGCTTTTTTTTGATATTTTTTAAAAACAATTTTTATAGAATTGATAATTAAGGGATTGTATTTTAAGAAATTCACAATTCAAACGATATAGTGAGCCAAATCATTATTTTTTCAATAAAATTATTTATCTTTGTCCACTAAAAAAATTAAAAAATAAACCAAAAAAGAAACAAAAATATGGCAAAAATTAAAGTAGCCCATCCTGTGGTAGAATTGGATGGCGATGAAATGACAAGAATTATTTGGGCTTTTATCAAAGAAAAATTAATCTTACCTTATTTAGATTTAGATATTAAATATTATGACTTGGGTATAGAAAGCCGTGAAGCTACTAAAGACCAAGTAACTATTGACTCTGCCGAGGCCATAAAAAAATACAATGTAGGAATTAAATGTGCCACTATTACCCCAGACGAAGAGCGAGTAAAAGAATTTGGACTTTCAAAAATGTGGAAATCGCCAAATGGTACAATTCGTAACATTGTGGGAGGTACAGTATTTCGTGAGCCTATTATTATGAGCAACGTTCCAAGATACGTTCAAGGTTGGACAAAACCTATCGTTATTGGTCGTCATGCTTTTGGCGATCAGTACAAAGCTACAGATGTTGTTGTAAAAGGAAAAGGCAAACTAACAATGACTTTTGTTCCAGAAAATGGCGAAACCCAATCATGGGAAGTATATGATTTTGAGGGCGATGGTGTGGCCATGTCTATGTACAACACAGACGAAAGCATTTATGGATTTGCACACTCTTCGTTTCAAATGGCTTTGACCAAAAAATGGCCTTTGTATTTATCCACAAAAAATACAATATTGAAAGCTTATGATGGAAGATTCAAAGATATTTTTGAAGAAGTATATCAAACAACATACAAAGCTGATTTTGAGGCCAATGGCATGATATACGAGCACCGTTTGATAGACGATATGGTGGCTTCTTGTATGAAATGGAACGGAGGATTTGTATGGGCTTGTAAAAATTATGATGGCGATGTGCAGTCGGATACGGTTGCTCAAGGTTTTGGATCGTTGGGTCTTATGACATCTGTTTTGGTAACACCAGATGGTAAAACCGTAGAGGCCGAAGCAGCTCATGGAACAGTAACCCGTCATTATAGAATGCACCAACAAGGCAAAGCTACTTCTACAAATCCAATTGCTTCTATTTTTGCATGGACAAGAGGTTTGGAGCACAGAGGCAAATTAGATGACAATCAGGCACTTATAGATTTTTGTACCACACTAGAACAAGTTTGTATAGACACTGTTGAAAGTGGTAAAATGACAAAAGATCTTGCAATGCTTGTAAAACCAGAAGGACTTACAGAGGCTGACTACCTAACAACTGAAGGATTTTTGGAAGCCATCAAAACAAATTTGGATGCTAAACTAGCATAAATATTTTTTATAAAAGGTTAAAAAAAACCGTTTTCTTTATTGAAAACGGTTTTTTATTTATATCAAACACTCCTATAAAAGAGGCTAATCTATGGGTTCTTTTTTGCTAAAACGAGTCAAAAAAATAGATCCGTAGCCCTTGCTAAGCTACGATTTTTTTGACAATTTTATAAAAGAGTTTGGTATTATTTTTCTAAAGCAAAACGTCGAGCAACTTCGACCCAATTGATTACATTAAAAAAAGCTTCGATATAATCAGGGCGACGGTTTTGATAGTTCAAGTAATAAGCATGTTCCCATACATCCATACCCAAAATAGGAGTACCGCCACAACCTACTCCAGGCATAAGGGTATTGTCTTGATTAGGTGTACCACATACGTCTAATTTGCCCCCTTTGTGTACACAAAGCCAAGCCCATCCAGACCCAAATTGTGTAGCACCCGCCTTTGCAAACTTGGCTTTAAACTCTTCAAAAGTTCCAAAATCTCTTTCAATAGCGGCTAACAAATCACCTGTTGGCAATCCCCCACCGTTTGGCGACATTACTGTCCAAAACAAGTTGTGGTTATAAAAACCACCTCCATTGTTGCGAACCGCAGCATTGTTTTTGTCTAAATTGATTAAAATATTTTCTATCGTTTTGCCTTCCAAATCCGTTCCCGCAATGGCTGCATTTAAGTTGGTGGTATAAGCATTATGATGTTTAGAATGGTGAATTTCCATTGTGCGTGCATCAATGTGTGGCTCAAGCGCATCATACGCATAAGGTAATTGAGGTAATTCAAATGCCATAATTAATTGTTTTTAGGTTTATTAAATTTTATTCAAAATTAAGCAATATTATTTGGATTCAAAATACAGTTGAGATAAAATTATGATAAAATTAGCAATTGTGTTGTAGTACAATATAATACACAGCTTTTTTGTTAAAAAAATAGTTTTTTGATATAGTAAGAAACAGCATTACATAAAACATTTAACACAACAAAATCAAGAGGAACAGATACTGCATCGTGAAACAAATCCAAACAAACAACCTATTTTGTATGCCTTTGTGATAATTGTTACACATCATAAGGAGGCACTGTGCTAACTTTACCAATTTTCAGACAACATTTTTTAATGATTGCTTCACACCCTGAACAACATCATTAACTAAGAAATAATTTTTTATCAAAATGAAAAAACTAATTTTCAGCAATTGGCATTTTATGCGTTGGGTACGTTTGGTAGCTGGTTTGGCTATGGCATACCATGCTATTAGTACGGAGTCGTATTTTTTCTTATTTTTTGCAGGTTTTTTTTTAATACAAGCACTATTTGATATAGGCTGTGGTGCTAACGGCTGTAGTGTACCAAAATCGAATTAATACAAGTTTATGGAACAACAAATCAAACAACTCATCGAAAATAGGGATGCTATATTGATCAATTTCAAGGCGGCAACCTGCGATCCATGCGAAATGATTACACCAACGCTTCAGCAAGTAAAAAAGGCTATTGGACAACGTGTAGCGGTATATACCGTGGATATTGATGAGGTACCTCATTTGGCTAATCAATACCATATCCATTCTTTGCCTATGTTGGTTTTGTTTTTTGAAGGGGAAAAAGTGTGGCAATCTACGGCTGTATTGTCTAAAGAAGCCATAATCAAAAAAGTGTTAGATTATACACATTAAGCGAAGGTTCATTAAAAGACCGTGTTTGCTTTAGGGATAGTATTGGAAATCTTTTAGAAGCCAGCCCCCAAAGGAGGAGTTGTAATGCACGAATATAGTATCTGAATGTGGTAATCAAAAAAGATTATTTAACAATATAATATTTCTTTTGGAGTTCAATGAACGTTGTTTGCAACGGATAGCCCGACCCTTGGGGAACGCCCAAAAAGTTATTTGTTGATGACATGCTGTTTTTTTTGTGTGTGGTGTACCATTAAACGGATATTTGATTTATGAAAATTAGAATTTTCTTGTTACTATTTTACGTAATGACTTTGACAACTTTGCCGTCTGTTCGAGCTATCAAGTTATGGATGGGCCATTCGTGCGAAAAAATGGAGCTAGACAAACCAGATTGTGAAAAAAGTAAATTTATTATGAGTTTACAATTTAATCCGATGCAAATTATAAATGAATTCTTTTTTCATTCTATTTCTTTTTATGATTTACACAATACACCTACGAAAAAATCGTATTACGAAACCCTTTTTATTCAAAAATACCAACATAATATTTGGCATCCACCTAAATTTTTCATTCCATCATGACGTTTAATTTATTTAAATTCGTATAATAAAATACGATTTAACTTATTATTTATTTTAAAATGAAAAAAATTTCTCAATTGCTTTTGGTGCTATTTTGTTTGAGTACAAAGGCACAAACTACTTTTAATTATGATGTAGTTTTAACTCCAATTTCTGTTCCAAATTTACCAGGATTGCATTCGTATGCCTTTGGTCAACACAATGGAAAATGGTTGATTATCGGTGGAAGGAAAGACGGGATTCATGCTCGTCAACCCTTTAATGCCTTTCCAAATGCACAAAATAATTCGACTATTTATGTGGTTGATGTGGCAACCCAACAAGTTTGGACGGCTTCTGTAACTGCTTTATCCACAGGACTTAAAGAACAATTACAAGCTACAAATTTTAATTTTTATCAAGACGAAGACACGTTGTATATTTCGGATGGCTATGCTTTTTCGGCAACGGCAAATGATCATAAAACGTTTGCTAATTTAACAGCGGTTGATGTTCCCAATTTGATAGCTGCCATTGTTGCAGGCACTTCAATTACGCCTTATTTTAAACAAATTACCCATTCAAATTTTGCGATAACAGGAGGGCAACTGGGTAAAATTGGGTCCACATTTTATTTGATAGGAGGGCATCAATTTGACGGCAGATACAACCCAATGAATCATCCTACTTTTACACAAACCTATTCCAATCAAATACGAAAATTTTCTATCAATAATTCGGGAAACAGTTTGAGTTTTTCCAATTATGAAACGGTAACCGATGGGGTTCATTTGCACCGAAGAGATTATAATTTGGTACCACAAGTGTTTCCAGATGGAACATTGGGCTATACGATTTCATCAGGCGTTTTTCAAGTGTCATTTGATTTGCCATTTTTGTATCCAGTTGATATTAAAGCAGATGGGCATTATCCACAGACCAATTTCAATCAATATTTGAGTCATTATCATTCGGGGAAAGTGGGATTATATGATGCGACTTCCAATGAAATGCACAATTTATTTTTTGGAGGTATGAGTCAATATTATTATAATGGAAGCACCTTGATTCAAGATGACAATGTGCCTTTTGTGAAAACAATAAGTCGTGTGAGTAGAAATGGTTCTGGAGCCTTATTTGAGTATAAATTACCGATAGAAATGCCTAATTTAAAAGGCTCAGGTGCTGAATTTATACCAAATAAAAACGTACCTCATTATAGCAATGAAGTGATTCAATTGGCAGCAATTTCAGAAGATGAATTTGTAATTGGTCATATCTATGGAGGCATATTAAGTAGTTCCATTTCTGCCTTTACCGACAATCAAACCTCGAACACCTCCGCAGACCCAACGGTTTATGAAGTGAAATTAGTAAAAAATGAAACTTTGAGCACTGCAGCTATTGATGGGAAAAATCCGTTTAAAGTTCGGTTTTCACCAAATCCAACCACAAAAGATACGATTCAATTGGGATTTGATATGCCCTACGCTGCCACAGTTAATTATATGATCACTACATTAGACGGGAAAGTAGTTGAGGAAGGGGAAATAGAATCGATTCAGGCAGGAAAAACGACTATGAATTTTAGCCTTGCAAAAGCGAAAAATGCCAATATGGTTGTGGTTACTTTTATATTTGATGGAAAATTTTATGTTTCGGAGAAGATAATCAAAGTAAATTAACCATAAAAAAGGCTGATATTTATTTATCAGCCTTTTTTTAATTATTTTAGGTTCTAATAAAAAAAATCTTAATAATTAATAAAAAATAATAAATCTTATTTTTGGTTTCTATTCAAATGTTTTTTAATTCAAAAAAAAATGTGCACTTAAATTTCTTATGAAAATATAGCTTCTTATTTTTCAAATAAAAATGACAAAAATTGGATTATTTGCAACTGGTATTCAACAAACTGATCTAAAAATGAGCCGTACTTGCACAACAAAGACTGTTTTTAGTTTTACAGTAGGCCTTAAATATATTTAATGACGTGTAATAAAGTCAAATTTAAATTAATTTTTTTTGAATTTCAAGTGGTTTTAGTCGTCATTTTAGGTCAACTTTTTTTTGATAAGAAAAAAAATCAAAAAGCCTTTGAGTTCAATCACTTGGCATTCCATGATAAACTAGCTATTGGAAAAAATTATTATTAAAAATGATTCAAAATACAGAAATTATAATTAAAAACTATTACTATATCATGATAAACATTGTATCTAATGCGTTAAGCAAGGGTTTAAATGCTACCTTTGTCTTATCTAATATTAATACATTATAGCATGAAAAAAGTAATTCTATTAACAACTTTATCAGTTGCCTCGTTAGGTATGGCACAACAAACAGGAAAATGTCCTGTTACAGGAATGTCTGGAGCTTCAGAAAAAGAGGGAGCTGGCCATGAAAAGCATGTTCCTTCGGATGGTAAGGGTACTACTCATTCCAAGAGTAACAAAGAATGGTGGCCCAACCAATTGAATTTGGATGTATTGCGTCAAAATTCTAGTTTGTCCAATCCAATGGGTGCAGAGTTTGATTACGCAAAAGAATTTCAAACATTGGATTACAACGCTTTAAAGAAAGACTTGCAAGACTTGATGACACAATCTAATGATATGTGGCCTGCCGATTTTGGAAATTATGGCCCTTTATTTATTAGAATGGCTTGGCACAGTGCTGGAACCTATCGTTCTGGAGACGGACGTGGTGGGTCTAGAGCTGGACAGCAGCGTTTTGCCCCTTTAAATAGCTGGCCAGACAACGTAAACTTGGATAAAGCCAGAAGATTGTTATGGCCAATTAAACAAAAATACGGAAGCAAAATTTCATGGGCAGATTTAATGATTCTTACAGGAAATGTAGCGTTAGAATCAATGGGTTTCAAAACGTATGGTTTTGCTGGAGGTAGAGTAGATGTTTGGGAACCAGAGTCTAACGTATATTGGGGTTCTGAAAACAAATGGTTGGATCATGCAAGAAGCATTGACGGGGATTTAGAAGATCCGTTGGCTGCAACTCAAATGGGATTGATTTATGTAAACCCAGAAGGGCCTGCAGGAAATCCAGATCCGCTTTTGGCCGCCAAAGATATTAGAGAAACATTCGGAAGAATGGGAATGAATGATGAAGAAACTACCGCTTTGAATGCAGGTGGCCATACTTTTGGTAAAACACACGGTAAAGGCCCTGCTAGTAACGTTGGCGCAGATCCAGAAGCTGCGGGTATAGAAGAGCAAGGTTTAGGATGGAAAAGTGCCTACAAATCTGGTAAGGGTACCGATGCCATTTCGTCTGGATTAGAAGTTACTTGGACTGCAACACCAACACAATGGAACTTTGGGTTTTTCAAAATATTATATGATAACGAATGGGAATTAACCAAAAGCCCCGCTGGTGCTCACCAATGGGTAGCTAAAAACGGAAAAGCTATCATTCCTGATGCTTTTGACAAATCTCAAAAACATTTACCTACTATGCTAACAACGGATTTATCGTTTCGATTTGATCCTGAATATGCAAAAATATCAAAACGTTTTTATGATAATCCGAAAGAATTTGAAACAGCATTTGCAAAGGCTTGGTTCAAATTAACGCACCGTGATATGGGGCCAAAAACTACTTACCTAGGGCCAGAAGCTCCAAAAGACGATTTGATTTGGCAAGACCCAATTCCTGCTTTAAATCATGAAGTAGTAAACACGAATGACATCAAAGCATTAAAAGCAGCAATTGCAAAATCTGGTTTAACTCTAAGCGAAATGGTAGCAACAGCTTGGGCATCAGCATCAACTTACCGTGGTTCTGACAGAAGAGGAGGCGCAAATGGAGCAAGAATCCGTTTAGAGCCACAAGTAAACTGGGCTGCAAATAACCCAAAACAACTTGCAAAAGTGTTAGCAAGTCTTGAAAAAATACAGAAAAATTTTAATGCAAAAAGTGCTACTAAAAAAGTATCTATGGCCGATTTAATTGTATTGGCTGGAGTTTACGGAGTTGAAACAGCTGCTAAAAATGCAGGTTACACAGTTCATGTACCTTTTACAGCAGGAAGAATGGATGCCACACAAGAGCAAACAGACGTACAAGGTATGGCAGTTTTGGAGCCAACAGCTGATGGTTTCCGTAACTATTTAAAAACCAAATATACCGTTGCAACAGAGGCATTATTGGTTGATAAAGCACAATTATTAACTTTAACTGCACCAGAAATGACAGTTTTAGTGGGTGGTTTACGTGCAATGAACGCTAATTTTGATGGTGCTAAGCATGGCGTTTTCACTAAAGAAAAAGATAAATTAACCAATGATTTCTTTGCTAATTTATTGGATATCAATACCACTTGGACTGCTATTGATGACTCAAAAGAGGTTTTTGAAGGAAAAGACAGAACAACTGGTGCTGCAAAATGGACAGCTACTCGTGCCGACTTAATTTTTGGTTCAAACTCAGAGTTACGTGCTTTGGCTGAAGTATATGGAAGCAACGATGCAAAAGCAAAATTTGTAAACGATTTTGTTGCCGCTTGGAACAAAGTCATGATGCTTGATTTTTTTACAGCAAAAAAATAAAAAAATCACATTAAATACCAAAAGCCGCCTCCGTTATGAGGCGGCTTTTTTATGAATTGCAAATTTAAAATCTATCTCAAATCAAAATTAACAATAGGTTTGTAACATAAGTCACAGGTTGCAGTTGTGTATCTTCCTACTTTTGTACTATTAAATACAAACAACATGAAGTATATAATAATTTTGATAAGTTCAATATTTATGTTTGGATGTCAAGAAAAAAAAGCACAATCAAACCAAAACCTTTCTGAAAAAAGAGTTGTCCTAACCCATCACGAAGGCAAACAATTAATGGAAACCCACTGTTACACTTGCCACAGTCCGAAGGCAGCAGCGACAGCAGGCAGAATTGCACCTCCGATGATTGCAGTAAAAGAGCATTATTTAAAAGTGTCAAACAATAAAAAAGATTTTATAGCTTTAATACAAAATTTTGTGCAAAATCCAACAACAGATAAAGTTCATTTGAAAGGAGCTTTTGATCGATTTGGTCTAATGCCAAAGCAAGCATATCCTGAAGCAAGCATAGAAAAAATAGCTGATTTTATGTATGATTACCAAATAGAAGCACCAGAATGGTTCAAAGCCCACTGGGAAGCCCATGGCAATAAAAATTGGACACAATCAGAAAATATATATCAGGAAGCGTCTGCCCATAAAACTTTAGATCATATTGGGTTAGACTATGCGCTTGAAACCCAAAAAATATTAGGTAAAAACCTTATGGGAACTATTCAAAAAAAAGGAACATTGCAAGCACTAGCTTTTTGTAACCATCATGCAATACCATTAACAGATAGTATGGCAACAAAATACAATGCCGTAATCAAAAGAGTATCAGATAAAAATAGAAATCCAAACAACAAGGCTAATGCAGAGGAACAAAAGTACATCGAAAAATTTAAAGCTGATATGATTGCCAAAAAAGAAATGAAACCCGTAATTATTGAAAGAGGAAAGCAAGTACAATTTTATTATCCAATAGAAACCAATATGATGTGCTTGCAATGTCATGGAAAACAAATAAAGCCTGAAGTGGGCAATCAAATTAAAAAATTATACCCAAAGGACTTGGCCGTGGGCTATGTAGAAAACAATATAAGGGGGCTATGGAGTATAACATTTAAAAAACAATAAATGAAAAAAGTAGTAATATTATTTGTAAGTTTGATACTATTGAATAGTTGTCAAAACGAAGCTGCGGACAAAACCAGAAAAGAAACAGGTTTAGAAAAATTGATAAATGGAAACAAAAGATTTATCGAAGGACAATCGCTCAACATCCACCATGATTTAAAAGCCGTTACCAATAGTAGTAAAAAACAACATCCCTTTGCAGTGGTGCTTACTTGTTCAGACAGTAGGGTTGATCCAGACATTATTTTTGATCAAGGAATAGGGGATTTATTTGTTGTCAAAAATGCAGGAAATGTAATTTCTGATATAGATTTTGGCACAATAGAATATGCCGTCGAACATTTGAATGTAAAACTCATTGTGGTTATGGGACACACCGATTGTGGTGCTGTAAAAGCTTTTGTGAGCGATAAAAACAAATGTTTCAAAAAACACCACACCCATATTGACGACATTTTGAGTTCCATAGACCATGAAAAGGAAATAAAAGCAATTCCAAAAATAAGCGATAATTATTTGAATAGTTGTATCAAAGCCAATACCTTGCATGCAGCTACCTCGTTAAGCAAAGACGAGTTGATCAAAGAACACCACGTTCAGGTAGTTCAGTTGTTGTATGATGTCAAAAACGGAAAAGTTACCCCATTATAGACACCTTCTTTTGAAAAAAACAACCAAAGATTATCTAATGGTAAGCATACAGTTCCTCTTGTTTGGATTGTATGCTTTTGATGTTTTGCCCCATTTTGAAGCCCATAAAACACTGATTGATATGGGGTTGATACTAACTGTTTTCGGAGTTTTAGTTGTATTGATGGCCGTTTTGCAATTGAACACGAGTTTAACCATATTTCCTACCCCAAAAAGCCATTCGACCTTGTTGTCCAAGGGAGTTTTCAAGTATTCCCGACACCCTATTTATAGCGGTATTTTGATGTTGGCAGTTGGAAATGCCATCTCGCAAACATCATATTATAAATTGATTATCAGCGGATTACTTGTTGTGTTGTTTTATTTCAAATCACAATATGAAGAGCAACAACTAGCTAAAAAATTCCCAGAATACCAAGACTATCAAAAAAAAGTGAGAAGGTTTTTTTGAGAAATTCCGCAATAAAAATATGACTTATTTTATTAAAAATAGTTTTGGTAATTTACATTCTTTAATCTAAATTTGTAACCCTTGAATAAGGTTAAACAATTTGGTTATGAATGAATATATGACGCTTTCAGAAACATCTGACTATATAGGTAAAAGTAAAGAAACATTAAGACGTTGGGATAAAGAAGGAAAGCTAACAGCAGTTCGGGAACCCATGAGCAATTACAGGATGTATAGAAAATCAGACGTGGATACATTGTTTGCCGATTTTCTGGATGAAAACAATCAAGAAACAGTTTCTAATTTTGTAGAACCACATCATGAATATACTGTGCTCGAACTTTTTGCAGGCGCGGGAGGTTTAGCCGTTGGAATGGAAAAGGCTGGCTTAAAATGTGTAGCCTTAAATGAAATGGATAAATGGGCTTGTCAAACTTTAAGAAAAAACAGACCGAATTGGAACGTTTTAGAAGGCGATATCAAATCCTTTAGTTTCACCGAATATGAAAATAAAGTGGATATTGTAACAGGTGGTTTTCCTTGTCAAGCCTTTAGTTATGCTGGAAAAAAATTAGGACTAGCAGATGCAAGAGGCACTTTGTTTTATGAATTTGCTAGAGCGGTAAAAGAAGTAAATCCTCCCATTTGTATAGGCGAAAATGTTCGTGGATTATTAAGCCATGAAAACGGAAAAACCTTGCAAGGCATGATTTCTATTCTGGACGAAATTGGATACAACGTAGTTCCTGTTCAAGTTTTGAAAGCGATAAATTTTAATGTTCCACAAAAAAGAGAACGATTGATTTTAGTTGGAATTAGAAAAGATATTGACATAAAATACGAATATCCAAAGCCTTATAAGAAAATTTACAATTTAAAAGATGCCTTGAAAAAAGGAGAATTATTTGATTGTGATGTACCAAAATCAGAAGGTTCAAAATATCCAAAAAGTAAGATTGATGTTTTAGATTTGGTTCCACAGAAAGGCTATTGGCGGGATTTACCATTAGAGATTCAAAAAGAATTTATGGGCGGAAGTTTTCATCTTGGAGGTGGAAAAACGGGTATTGCCAGACGTATTGGTTGGGACGAACCTTGTTTGACTTTAACTTGTAGTCCAGCACAAAAGCAAACCGAAAGATGCCACCCAGAAGAAACAAGACCGTTTACCGTTAGAGAATATGCCAGAATACAAACTTTTCCCGATGATTGGGAATTTGAAGGCTCTGTGGCACAGCAGTATAAGCAGATTGGAAATGCCGTTCCAGTGAATCTAGGAAAAGAAGTAGGTTATTCAATTGTTAAATTTTTGAATAGTTATTATAATTTAATGAAAAAATAAAGTATGAAAAATGAAATCTCAGGCGTAATCAAAATAGGTCAATTGAAAAGAATTCAACAAGTTTTACATGAAAATTGGAAAGATGACAATCGATTTGAAAACATTAATTGGCAAGAAAAAATAGATTTTGTTAAAAAAGGAAGGGGAAATTTAATCCCTGTCTATATTACTGTTGATTTTATAATTCAAAATCCTATCCATCAATTGCAACATTTCGGTTTGAATTCTAATATTATTCAGGTTAAGAAAAACATTGAACTTATTTTAAAATATTTGCTTTTACAAGAAAATTATAACTGATCAAACCCTAAATAATAACTATAATTTTCAAAGGTAATTTGATCTAAAATGGTTCTTTTTGAAATTTCTGTTTCTATTTTAATTTCCTCTAAAGCCGAGTTTTCTTTTTCTGTTGCTATTTTTTCAATGGATTCTAAATAATCATTTATTGCAATTGGTAAGCTTTTATACAATTGAAAAAGAGCATCATTTTGACCTGAAAGTAATGCGTAAAATTGGTCGCCTGAAATTTTATAAACCCTACTATGTCCGTATTCTTTTCCGTTTATATCTCCTTTCCAAAGTTCACAAAAACTCGTTTTTGCTAAAACTTGTACCCAATAACATTTAGATTTTTTATAATCATCCGCATATCTAGATAGCTTTTGAAATAGTGCTTCGGCAGAACTACTATTCATAGTATTGTGTTTGTTTTTAATATCTGCAAACAAACTATTATCCGTTGCCTTAATGTCAAACCCACTCAAATTGCCCACTTCAAAACCTGCAATTCCGCCCAAAATTTGTTCGTGAAAAGTGCCTATTGAATTGTTGATGGATTTGTCAATTTGTCTCAATATTTCTGCCCGAATCAAGCTTTCTTCGTCAATAGCATTGAATTTGGCATCAAAAGTTAATTTAATGGTATCTACTTTATTGGAATAAAAATGCTTTTTTGAAACATTATTTTTGGCTTTCAAATAAGCGGTATGTAAATTGGCTACACACTTTAAAAAATGATCATCAGAAACAAAATCGACATATTTGTTTTTCATGTGGCTGTTTTTTAGGCAAAATTACATTTTTTTTCTGGTGTTGCAAGTGTAATCCATCTAAATGGGCATTGCAAAATAAATAATTGCTTTTCAATACAATCTAAAAAGATGTTTAGTATTTTTGCTAAAAAAATGATTTCAAATGATTAGTATTATACCTTCCGAACTCTCGGTTTCCGAGCTCCAAGGCTACCTTCAGGGGGCAGTTGCTCCTAGACCCATTGCATTGGCTAGCACCGTTGATGTGTTGGGATGTCCCAACTTGTCGCCTTTCAGTTTTTTCAATATTTTTAGTGCCAATCCGCCAATATTGGTGTTTTCGCCTGCCCGCCGTGTTCGAGACCACTCGCTCAAACATACCCTTATCAATTGCGAGGCCACAAACGAAGTGGTTATTAATGTTGTGTCTTTTGATATGGTACAACAAATGTCGCTCTCTAGCACAGAATATCCATCGGGGGTAAACGAATTTTTAAAATCTGGATTTACTCCAATAGCATCGCATGAGGTTAAACCTTTTAGAGTTTTGGAAAGTCCCATTCAATTGGAGTGCAAGGTAAACGAAATCAAACCTTTAGGCACACTAGGAGGAGCAGGGCATTTGATCATTTGCGAAGTAGTCAAAATACACATCAACCCCTCGATTTTGGATGCAGAAGGGAGCATCGACCCCGAAAAAATAGATTTAGTCTCTCGATTAGGCAAAAACTGGTATTCTCGTGCCAAAGAAGGACTTTTTGAAGTAGCAAAACCCTTGGTCAATTTGGGTATAGGCGTAGATGCCATTCCGATGGCTATTCAAAAAAGTACCGTATTTTGTGGCAACGATTTGGGAAAATTAGGAAATATAGAAATTTTGCCAAATTCAGAAGAAATTAATACATTTGTACAAGAAAATTTAGAGATGCAAAATTTTTTGAAAACATCTAGCGAAAATGCAGTTTTTGAAAAAGCCAAAGCTTATTTGGACCAGAATCAAGTCCTTATGGCTTGGAAAGTTCTTTTAGCATATCAACAATAGAATCAGAATTATTTAATATATATCAAAATGGAAGTTATCGGAAAAATCAAAGTCATTAATCCAGAGCAACAGGTTAGTGCGTCGTTTAGAAAAAGAGAAATCGTGGTTGCTACAGAAGAGCAGTATCCGCAGTATATTTCAATCAATTTTGTTCAAGATAAATGCGATACTTTGAACAATTTTCAAATTGGTGAAGACGTTAAAGTTTCAATCAATTTGAGAGGAAGAGAATGGGTAAATCCTCAAGGCGAAGTCAAATATTTTAACGACATACAAGGATGGCGAATCGAAAGATTGGCAGCACCAGGAGCTCCAGCACCTCCACAGTATCAGCAACAAGCACCTCCACAGTATCAGCAACAAGCACCCCCACAATACCAGCAGCAAGCTCCTGCGCAGCAATTTCAGCAGGCACCCCCTCAAGCTCAAACATTTCCTCCAGTAACCAACTTTACAGAGGAAGAGCACGATGATTTGCCTTTTTAATACCAACTCATTTAAGGCATCCTAATCAGTAAACCCAAACCATATTGTGTTCCAACTTGAGGATACAAAAGGGCTTGGGTTTTTTTATTTTTATGAAATTGTAACGATTTGAAAGGATTCCAATAGGATACTGCGAGTCCTATTCCCATTCCAATTCCAGCACCTGTCAATACGTCCGAAGTATAATGTTTGTTGTTTGCAATTCGAAGCAATCCTGTTGCAGTTGCAAACAAATAGCCACTACTAGCATACCACAAATTACTATCTTTATATTCATAAAACAATATAGAGGCATTAGTAAAAGCCGTTGCAGTATGTCCCGAAGGAAAACTCAAGTTATTGGAGGCATCTGGGCGTTGTGCCGAAAAACTGTGCTTCATCGTTCCAACGACCGTTCCCATAATCAGGTTAGCAACAGCAAGATTTATACTTTGATGCAAAACATTGTTTTGGGGCTTAAAACCCAAATAGCGTCCACCATAAACTTGTACTAGAGGCACAAATTGGGTATAGTTGTCTATTTTTGTTTGAAAATCCTGTCCAAAAATAGTCCTTATTTCTGTTTGTAAGTGTTGATTTTCATTTGTATGCAACAATAAAAACCCGCTAGAAATCAAAGCTGTTGGTACAATAAAAAATTTGAAATGACAGGTTTTTGACGGCTTAAAATTTTGGATACTGTCTGTTTGTTGGGCAAAAAAAGTTGCTACGTTCAAAATAAAAAAAAGAATTAGCCATTTTGTTTTCATTTGTTGATGTGATTTAGAATGGATTTTGTCGAAAATCAGTAGGACTACCAATAGATTAAAAAATGATTTTGGCTCCAACTAGATTATACCCAAAATTCCTTGAAGCATTGAATTTTAGACTGTATTTTTTAACTTCTTGCGGTTTTGCCAAAGTTTTTTTGATTTTAGAATTGGCAATATTTTTGCCAATTACATAACCCATAACCAATGCAATAGGATAATCAGAAACCCAATGTACTTCGCTTTGAACCATTTGAAAACCCAATACACCTATCATCGAAAAACCAAGGGGACGAATCCACTTTTTTTCAGGATAGTTTTCCATAATTACATACAAAGCCGAGGTGGCTGTCATTAAATGTCCAGAGGGCATGGCATCATAGTTTGGAGTGTTTTGAGTATATGCAATAAAACTTGGAAACGGATTCCAATCGCCTCCTGGATTGCCACTAGCAAGGGCTGGTGATGGACTTTGTCTGCCGGTTATCCTCTTGATGGTTTGGCTATACACTCCAGAGGTAGCAAGACTTTCAAACAAACCTGCTGCTGTATTCAAAGCTCTTAAATCGTGGGCAATCCAGCCATAAGTAGCAAAACCCATACTTAATAAAATAGGCGTTGTGCCATTGCCAATGAGATAAATTCCCGATGTTACATTTGGTGGAATATTAGACAATGGGCCAAAATTTTGATAATGAGCCGTTTTTTCCATATTTAATTTCTCGCCAAATAGCCTAGATTGATCGGTTAGCCTTTGATCCATCGGCAAAATGGCCACTGTAGCAAGAGTAGCACTTCCAAGGGCTATCAAATGATTTTTTTGCCCAAAATCTACAAATGTACCCGCCACGTCTTTTGGAATATGTGTAATAAAATCAAATAGTTTAGGCTTTTGGTATTCATAAACATCGCCGTTTTCAAACGTATAACGTTGTGTTTTTACTACTTTTGATAAGCTATCAACTTGTTGTGCAGTAGTAGTTACTATTTGTGTTAATAATATAAATACAAGAAAATACTTAATTTTCATTTTCATTTTTTTAACAAAAATATTCATTTTAAATGGATCTTTCGCTTAAAAACAACTTAAACCATACTTATTTATGTTTGTTTTAAATAAGAACAATCCTTTTTTATTCAAAAACAGGAATTATTAAAGTTCAAATAAATAATTTGTACCAAAAACATACTACTTTTGGCACTTATTCGTTGTATAAAGTATGTTGAAATTTTATTTGAAAGTCATTTTATTTGTTTGTTGTAGCACAGCTTATGCTCAAGAAACTTTTATATTGCAAAAAAATAAAAAAATACTTGTTTTAAAAGATAGTATTTATTTAGAAAAAAACAGTATCAATCCCTCTTTTTTTGAACTGAAAAATGCTCAAAATCAAATTTTAGACACCTCTTATTATCATATTGATTTTCAAAAATCGTTATTAATTCTTAAACCTAAATTTCAAAAAAGTACAGATTCAATACAAGTGAGTTATCAAAAATGGCCCGATTTTTTAACAAAAAAATATGCTTATTTTGACGACAATAGAATTGTAAAAAACGAATATGGCGACCAATTGTATAAAAGTAAAGACGACCAATTAAAGCCATTTAAACCATTAGATGGACTAAATACTTCGGGTAGCATTAGCCGTGGACTCACTATTGGAAACAATCAAAACTCGGTTGTAAATTCAAACCTCGATTTGCAAATTACAGGAAAAATAGCCCAAAATATCAGTCTAAAAGCCTCAATTCAGGACAGTAATATTCCCCTAAAAAACGATGGATATTCGCAAAGGCTTAACGAGTTTGATCAAATATTTATTGAACTTCAGGCACCACAATGGCAGGTTAGGGCTGGAGATTTGTTTTTGGAAAACAGACAATCCACTTTTTTAAATTTCAATAAAAAACTACAAGGCGTTTCAACCCAAATAACAACCCATAGCCAAGATGCAAAAACCAATATCTATGCCTCGGCAGCAGTAGTTAGAGGGCAATATGCAAAAAGCAATTTTGTAGGACAAGAAGGCAATCAAGGGCCCTACAAACTTAGAGGCAGCAACGACGAATTGTATGTATTAGTCATTGCAGGCTCTGAACGTGTTTTTGTAAATGGAATTTTATTGGAACGAGGCGAAAACAAACAATATGTTATCGATTATAATGCTGGCGAAATTAGATTTACAGCTTTGTATCCTATAAACTCCGAAATGAGAATTGCAGTCGAATACCAATATACAAATCAAAATTTTACCCGATTTGTGGCTTATTCTGGCGTGCAACACGAAGCTAAAAAATGGCAGTTGAGTAGTTTTATATACTCTGAAAATGATGTAAAAAACCAACCCTTGATGCAAAACCTATCAGCAGATCAAGTATCATATTTGGTGGCCGCTGGCGACAATCCAAACCTGATGGTGGCTCCGTCGGCCTTTTTGGATACGTATTCTAATAATAAAATTTTATACAAAAAAGTCATCCAAAACAACGAAACTTTTTTTGAATATTCTAATAATAGTACAGACGAGTTGTATCAAGTAAAATTTTTATTGGTAGGCAACAATCAAGGGCATTACAGGTTGGAAAGTGCCAATGCTATTGGCAAAATTTACCAATATGTTGCACCCATAGGCGGCATACTTCAAGGAAATTATGAGCCAATAGTCAAATTAGTAGCTCCTATAAAACTTCAAATGGCTACTGTTTTTGGGAAATATAATCCAAACGACAAAACAAATATTAGCTTTGAAGTAGCTGTGAGCCAACACGATCAAAATTTATTTTCAAATCTTGATGATGCAAATAATATTGGCTTGGCCAGCAAATGGCACCTCAAGCAACGGTTGATCAGCAAAAAATGGCAATTGGATGCGTTGGCCAATTTTGATATTATACAACAACATTTTAAACCCATCGAAAGGGTTTTGTCTATAGAGTTTAACCGTGATTGGAGTTTGCCAGCAGTAGGAGGGGAGCAACAATATTGGGTTTTGGGGCTTCAGGCAACCCACCCACAAAAAGGATTGCTGCAATACCAATATGAAAATTTGGCTTTTGGCAGTTCATTTTCGGGGAACAAACACCTTTTTTTGGCTCAAATGCGACATCAAAAATGGCACATTTTTCAACAAACCAGTTATTTGCAAAGCCATAGTACGGAGGCCAACACCCTTTTTTTTAAAAACGACAGCAAAATAACTTATACGATACAACAAAATCGTTTTGGATTGACTTCCAAGACAGAAAACAACCAACAAAGGCTATGGAATACCAATACATTATCAGTACTAAGCCAACGATTTAATGCTTTTTCGGGTTTTGTTTCAAGGGGCGATTCTACCAAAGTTTTTGTAGAGTTGGGGTTTCAAAAACGATTCAACGACAGCCTTCAACAAGGTATTTTGAAAAGAGTCAATCAATCCACAACTTATTATATCAAATCAAAATTAATTCAAAACCAAAATCAACAGTTGTCTTTTTATCTGAACCATCGAACCCTTGCTTTTGAAAATATTTTACAAAAAAAAGAAACCGCAATTAACTCTAGGATATTATACAACGGCACTTTTTTGAATCAATTGATACAAAACACCTTTGGTTATGAAACCCAGTCGGGCAGCGTTCCTCAACAAGAATTTACGTACATAGAAGTACCCCCAGGACAAGGAGTTTATGCTTGGAACGATTACAATCAAAATGGGATTCAGGAACTACAAGAATTTGAAACAGCTCCATTTCCAGATCAAGCCAAATATGTAAGGGTGTTTTTGCCAAACCAAATTTTTGTTAAAACACATCAAAATAAACTAACAGAAAATTTGATTATCAATCCAAGTGTTTGGCAAAATAAGTTTGGAAGCCAATCAATTTGGACACGATTTTACAACCACACCAACCTTTTGGCTGAACGAAAAATACTGCAATTATCAGATCATTTTGATTTGAATCCTTTTGGAAATTCAAATCAAGCTTTGAGTATAAATACTCATTTGCGAAATGCCCTTTATTATAACAGAGGCAAACAGCAGCACACTATAACCTACACTTTTTTGAAAAGCAATATCAAAAATTGGTTATCTGTTGGCTCGGTCGAAAACCAAAACCAGTTGCACCAATTGCAATACGAACATTTGATACAAAAAAGTTGGCTTGCCGCTTTTCAGGTCAAATCGAGTATTGTTGAGGTCAATTCAGAAAATTATACCAGTCGAAATTACAAAATCAAAAGTTTTGATTTGATGCCTTCCCTACGGTATTTGTTTTCCAAAACAACCAATTTGGATTTTATTATGGCTTATCAGCAAAAAGAAAACGTCCTTTTGGGTTCAGAAACTTTAAAGCAAAGCCATCTGGGATTGGTTTTTTCGTATATGGGTCAAAGCAAAACATCGGTTAGTGCCGAAACTCATTTTTATGACAATCAGTTTCAGGGCAATCCCATTTCGCCTGTTGCTTTTCAAATGCTCGAAGGGCTTCAGGCTGGACAAAACAGCACCTGGCGACTGATGGTTCAAAAAAATATTACCCAATATTTGAATCTTAGCATACAATACCAAGGCAGAAAATCGGCCACCTCGCAAACCATTCATACTGGAAATATTCAGTTAAAAGCCTTTTTTTAAAAAAATGTGGCTCGATTTTTGAAAGATGTATTTTTGAATCAAAAAAATGATTAATTTTATATTATAATTTAAAAAATCAAACACAATGAAAAAGTTACTATTATTAGCCATTTTCGCTTTATTTTCAAACTCATTTTATGCACAGGATGTGGCAGGAATGGCTACCAAAGCTAAAAAAGCCAAAAAAGAAGCCTCGACAAAAGTAGTTGAAGCCAAAAAAGATGCTAAAGCTGCCGAAACTAAAGCTAAAAAAGACGCTGCAGATGCAGAGGACAAAGCTAAAAAAGATGCTAAAGCTGCCGAAGCTAAAGCTAAAAAAGACGCCAAAGCTGCCGAAGCCAAAGCCAAAAAAGAGGCAAAAACCGCCGAAACTAAGGCAAAAGAAATGCCAAAAGCTGCTGATACTAAAGCCAAAAAAGAGGCAAAAACCGCCGAAACTAAGGCAAAAGAAATGCCAAAAGCTGCTGAAACTAAAGCCAAAAAAGAGGCAAAAACTGCTGAAACCAAGGCAAAAGAAATGCCAAAAGCTGCTGAAACTAAAGCCAAAAAAGAAGTAAAAGTTACTGAAACCAAAGCCAAAACCACTGTTACAAAAACGACAGACAAAGTAACAGGCGAATACAATGGAAAAAAAGTATATACAGGACCAAAAGGAGGCAGATACTACATTAACGACAACGGAAACAAAACGTATATTGCTAAAGATAAATAGTTTGTATTCCTATAAAAGTAAAAAAAACCGCAATTCCAAAAGGATTGCGGTTTTTTTGATGTGGAGAATATCGGATTCGAACCGACCACCTCTTGCCTGCCAGGCAAGCGCTCTAGCCAAATGAGCTAATCCCCCAATGCGGTGCAAATATAAACATATTTTGGATATGTACAAAAAATAATGGGTTTATTTAATTAAAAATGCCAATCAACATTTCTTTAAGCAAATCGCCCATTGGTATAGAATTGCCGCCAACACCTTTGCTCTTCACGTCTATATCACGTAGGGTAGCCACAATGGCACTTACTTTTCGCATCGGATAATTTTTTAGGGCTATATCGTAATCTTTCACGAAATATGGATTGATTTTTAATACGACCGCTACATTTTTGGAACTCTTGTCTTTCAATCCATGATATTGAAGCAATTGTACAAAATAACTAAAAATCAAACTTGTTGTAGCTACAATGGGATGTTCTTTAGGATTTTCGGCAAAATAATGGGCTATTTTATAGGCTTTTACTTGATTGCGTTCGCCAATGGCTTTTCTAAATTCATATACATTAAAATCTTTGCTAAAGCCAATATTGTCTTCAATAATTTTGGGTGTTATTGCAGCACCAGAAGGCAAAATGATTTGTAATTTTTCTATTTCGTTATTAATTTTGTTCAAATCAGTACCCAAAAATTCGACTAACATGGCATTTGCCTTGGGTTCTATCGTAAGGTTTTTGCCTTTCAATACACGTGTGATCCACAGGCCAACTTGATTTTCATATAATTTTTTGCTTTCAAACACCAAGCCATTTTTTTCGATGAGTTTGGTTACTTTTTTGCGTTTGTCTAGGGTTTTATATTTATAACAAATCACCAAAACCGTAGTAGCCATGGGCTGTGCAGCATAGGATTCGAGTTTGTCTATAGTTCGGCTCAGTTCTTGGGCTTCTTTTACAACAACTACTTGGCGGTCGGCCATCATGGGGTAGCGTTTGGCACTCCCAACAATGTCTTCAATGGTAACATCTCGGCCATATAAAACCGATTGGTTGAAACCTTTTTCGTCTTCAGATAATACGTTTTTTTCTATATAATCAGATATTTTATCTATATAATACGGTTCCTCACCCATCAAAAAATAGATAGGTTTTATATTTCCTGCCTTAATATCGTTTACTATTTTTACTGCTTCGTCCATAATGCTTTTTTGGGCTATCCCAATACTGATTTTTTTAATAAAAAAACAAAATTACAACAAACCTTAATACAGGCACTTTATAATTCCTATATTTTTATTTATTTTTGTGCCATGCAAGAATTAAACTTTCCTGTTTTTGAATTTAGATTTAAAAAAATAGCTAATAAAACGGCTATTTTTGATGAAATCAGAAAAAAATTTATAATCCTTACCCCCGAAGAGTGGGTGCGACAACACGTGGTTCAATATTTGATACAAGTTTTGCGGTATCCAAAATCGTTGATAAATGTTGAAAAAGTATTGAAAATCAATAATTTAACCAAAAGATATGATGTTGTCGTTTTTCAAAAAGATGGATCTATTTTTTTGCTTGTGGAGTGTAAAGCCCCACAAATTAAAATTTCGCAAGACACATTCGACCAAATTGCCCGCTACAATTTGACGCTCAAAGCCCAATATTTGATGGTAAGTAATGGATTGAATCATTATTTTTGTAGCTTGGATTTTGATGCAGAAGCTTATACTTTTTTGTCTCAATTGCCTTTAATGAACCAACCTAATTGATTTTTTTATGATAGCATCACCATTAAAAATTGCCATTGTCATTTTAAATTGGAACGGCAAAACACTTTTAGAACAGTTTTTGCCCTCGGTACTTCAATTTTCGGATGGAGCAACGGTTTATGTAGCCGACAATGCCTCTACAGACGATTCTGTTTTATGGTTGCAAAACCATTATCCAGAGGTTCAGATCATTCAAAATGCTTATAATTTTGGTTTTGCACAAGGCTATAACGAAGCTTTGCAGCAGGTAGATGCCGATGTGTATGCGCTAGTAAATTCTGATATTGAAGTTACCCATAATTGGCTGGTCCCTATTATACAAACCTTTGAAAATGAACCAAATACTGCAATAATTCAACCGAAAATTTTGGATTTCAAAAAACAGAAATATTTTGAATATGCAGGAGCAGCTGGTGGTTTTATAGACCGTTTTGGTTTTCCATTTTGTAGAGGTCGATTTTTTGACACAATAGAAGAAGATTGTGGACAATACAACGACAATACCACAATATTTTGGGCTTCGGGGGCTTGTTTTTTTATACGAAAACCTGTTTTTGATTCCTTAAAAGGTTTTGATCCTGATTTTTTTGCACACCAAGAAGAAATTGATTTGTGTTGGAGGGCTATCAACCAACATTATCATATCAAATATGTGAGTCAATCCACGGTGTACCATGTGGGAGGAGCAACATTAGAACAAGGAAATCCACAAAAAACGTATTTGAATTTTAGAAATTCATTATTGATGCTTACAAAAAACCTTCCTCAAAATCAGTTATATAGCACCTTGTTTTTTCGATTGATTTTAGATGGATTGGCTGGAATACAATTTCTTACAAAAGGCAAATGGAGTCATATATGGGCAATTATCAAAGCTCATTTTAAATTTTATCAAATGTTTGTCCGGTTTTACAAAAAACGGAACAATCCTACAATACAAACATATTTTAAGGTACAGAGTATTGTATATTTATATTTTATAAAAAGGCAAAAAAAATATTCGGATTTGAAAAAAAACTAGTTCAACTGATATGGAATTTTAGAAAAATAAAATAGGATAAAAAAAAAGGCTGTACAATATTTTTTGTACAGCCTTCTCATAATTCTATTCTACCAGAGTACTTGCGTTTTTATTGAAATAATTTCAGTATTTGTTAATGCCGTAGCAACCAAGTTACATTGTTGATCACCATAAACCATAGAAGATGTCAGTTTATAAATGCCATGTCCTGGTGTCAAACTAAAGCTATCTGTATTAGGTGGAGTAGTAGCTATTGATGTGGTACCGTTAGAATAAGCACTTGATAAATGAACAGCTGTAATTTTAACAAAAGTGTTGGCGTAGCAAATTAAATATTCATCTGCAAATGTTTTATAATTGCCATGTGATCCAGACACGGTTACTTTATAAGTACCAAAAGCCGCAACAGGTAAAGTAACCACTCCATTAGTAGCCACGCTATCAACTCTTTTGGAGGTCCCCATTGTTACTACTTTACCAGAGGCATTTACTCCTAAAGCTGCAGTGGTGGCAGTAGATGTGTTTACAGACGCAGAGGTAAGTTTGGTTAATTTAAGGCCACTATCATCTGCTGTACCAGAATCTATTTCTAATTTAGTAGAAGGTGAAGATGTACCAATTCCCGTATTTCCACTAACTAAATCTGAATAAAACACTGTAGCGTCAGTATTATAATTTCTAATAGCAAAAGCTCCAGAACCTGAGGCTAGTTTTGCCCAAGAACCTGAGGCATTACCGATAGCAACATGACTAAAATTATTCAAAGTTTGACTACTCGTAAATCTAGCTACTTCTTTTACGGATGATTGAACATCTAATTTTGCTAAAGGACTTGTTGTTCCAATACCTACTCTGTCATTCAAGGCATCTAAAGAAAATGTTCCACTATCAATATTGTAGGCATTGACTTTTGTATTATCTGTTGAAAATATTATAGTTTTATCTTCCATTACAACATTTCTATTTCCAGCAAGAACACCATCAACTGAATAAAAAGTAGGTAAGTTTGTAACAGAAGGCGATATCCATTGTGGTGCTGCAGAAGTCCCTTGGCTAAATAACAATTGACCAGTTGTTCCAGCGTTGCCCCCAGGCATTAACTTTCCGGATAATTTAATATTACCAGTTACATCTAATTTTTCCGTGGGGCTTGTAGTTCCTATCCCTACATTTCCAGTAGCGCTAATTCGCATGGCTTCAGATGTAACATTTGTTTCAGATGCAATACTGAACCCTAACCCTACACCTTTATCAGACGGGCCTCTTAGGATATCAATACCACCTGTTGCAACATACCAAGACAATTTTATTCCACCTACAGAGGTATAGGTTCCAGTTCCTGCTTTGCCATACATTTCTATAGAAACGGGTTCTCCAGCACCATCGTTTGTTGTAGTTGGTGTAAATTTCCCGCTACCATTAACAAGTAACTTATTTGTTCCTGGTAGTACACCAATACCTACTCTTCCAGCAGCATTAATAAAAAAATCATTGGCTTGTTGTGCAACTGTAGGGGCTCCTGTTGCAGCATTATCTTTTGACGCATCCACATTAAAAACACCTTGAGGATTGGTTGTACCTACTCCTACTTGTGCGTAGGTACCAGCTGCAGATAGCAGCAAAATTAACAATAGTAATTTTGTTTTTTTCATTATATATATTAAATAATTGATTTGTATTGACAAGATTTTTAAAAAAAAGCTGTCAAATTATATGTTTGACTAATAATAATCGCTAAAATTTTCAATACCTCAGCTATAGTTGAAATTATTCACAGCTAAAGGGGGCTAAATTGTAGATAGAATAATAAATGAGTCTAGCATTTTTTAGGTGTCCTTACAAGGGCGAGTGTTAAATCCAATCTTTTTTTGGCACAATAAGCCTCAAAAAAAGGATTTCCACTACCATCCCTAACGCCAAAAATGCTGTAATTTATAAAATTTAGCCCTAATGTTATACTTTTGGAGGGTTTTCATCAAAAGGCAGAACCCAATTGTTGAATTTGTTTGTGGGGGTACAAATGTCTTTGCGTGTATCTAATTCAAAATAAATGACTATCATGTCCAATTTAGGGTTCAAATCCCAATCCAAAACGGATTGTTGGTTAATTAAACTGGTTTTGAAAGGTTTGAATTTAGCATTTTTAAAAAACAAATACTGTTTTTCTTTATTAATTGGTGCTGTTTCGCTAATTACATTTTTCAAAATAGGGTTTGATAAAATCTTTTTTTCATTAAAATCATTACATTTTCCCTGATTTGAAATACTAGCAATGGCTATTTCAACATGATTACCCGTTTCAATATGCACTGCATTTGGTGATGAAATTAAAATACGTTTGTCGTTTGTGGTACGACAAATTAAGTTTTGAGTTCGGTTTGATTGCATTTCAATAGTACCATCTCCTGAAATGACCGAATGGTCCAAAGTTAAGTCCATGTTTCGAATCACTACATTTTGTTGAGCTATATAAACAACTCCTTTGATATATACTCCAGCAGAATCTATCGCATGTTGTCCAAACGACAAATGCGAAACGACAAATGCAATCAAAAGGAATAATTTAGATTTCACGACAAAAGTAATGTTTATAATCCATTGATTTAAAGATACAAATATACATAAACTGTATTTGATTTTCCAAATAGGCGTTTTTTGTATTTATTTTTAAATGGCATTTTTTTTGCATTTAATGATTTGATTTTCGGAAATATATTTCTTTAATGATCAAAAATGGTGCTTTCAGCGTTAAAAAAAATAAATTTATCGATTTTGTGTACTCGGTTTATAATTTATTTGTTTTAATGTTTTTTTTAAATTACTTCAATTATATTGTTTTTTATTAATTTATTTATATAAATATTAAAACAAATAGGATATAAAAAATCATTTTTTTTGTGGAAAGCATGATTTAAGATAATCTGATGGGGTGATATTTTCAATTTTTTTAAAAGCTTTATTAAAAGTCGATTGGTTTTTAAATCCCGAAATAGTTGATAAATAAGTTACTTTGAATGTGTCATTGTCTTTATTATTCAAAAGTGATTTAAAATAATCTATTCTGTATTGATTGATAAAGTCATTAAAATTCATATCGGCATATTGATTAATAGCTTTTGAAACATAAGAGGAATTGGAATTCAAATATAAAGCAAGGCTAGATAATGTTAGTGTGCTATCTAAAAATTTTTGCTCTTTCTCTATACTGTATTTAATTTTATCAAATAAATTTTTGATTTGTTCATTGTCAAATACAGTTTCAGGATTCAAATTAGAATATGTAAGCGTTGTATTTTTAATGGATGTTATAGATTTAGTTATTGGTAAATTCTCTTGTTCATGCTCTTCTCTGAAAATGAAATATTTGTAATTATTATTCTTAAATAACTCACTATAAGTAATGAATTTTAAGGTTAATATAAGAATTAAGATTGTATATATGGAAGTATTCATATTAAAATAAAAATAATAATCATCGCTTACTATAGACAATTCATCAAGGTTATTGATATAATTAAAACAATTATATTTCAAAATTATTAAATTTAAAATAGTCAATAAACTTACAATAAATAACCATTTATAAAAATAAGACCTACTTGTAATGTTGTAAGCTACTATTCCTACTGAAAAGTGCCAAGTAATTAAATGCGGTGATAGTTTTAAATAGAAGAAAGTACCTAAAAAAACAAACATTATAGTAAAATTTGTATAAAATAATAAACTAATATTTGTTAATTGATAATAATATAAATAGATTAAATATAAAATATTAAATAGTATAAAAATGGTATATCCTATAAAATAGAATTTAATATCCATCAAATAATAAAAAGTAGCATTAATAGCTAAAAATACAAACAAAGACAGAAAGTATATCTTGAATAAATTTTTTAGTTTTGAGAGTTGAATTAGCATAACTTGGTCAATATTGGCTGTAAAACAAGGATATTTTTGATTTTGTTTTAGTTCTCGAATAGTATTTTAACATAAAAAATGGTTCTTTATAATGAATACGTAAAAATGAAATTATAAAAAATAAATTAAAAACAAAAAAGAATCTAAAAAACAACATTAAAAACCCTCATCATAATTATTTTATATCATAAAAAAATGCTCATTATAATGATTTTATAAAAACACTTGCGTTATTTTTTTTTACTACAAATGTTTGTTTCATCTTTGCAATGACAAAAGTAATACAAAAAATTAATTTAAAATCAATATAAAATATGAAAAAATGATTCTTATGATTTTTCTTCTTATTGGATATGACAATTTTTGCTCATGTTGTGATTAGTTTAAGAGTACAAAAATGTATATTATCCATAAAAGTGTTATAGACGGAAACAAAAAATATTAAATTTGCCCCCAGATTATTGACCAATGAATATAGTAACCCAAATCGAAAAATTACAAAAAAATATTTAAAATAATGAAATAAAAGCAACTACAATTTGCTACTCAAGTAACCTAAAAATCATACGATCATTTCGTATAAAAAAGCCACCAGATTTAACAAATTAAATGAAGCCTATTGATGAACCACCAAATCCTACCAAAGCATTAATGTAAATTAATGTAAAAAATCCCGATTTTGAATCAGCTCAAAATCGGGTTATTTTAAAAAAAAGTATTTTAGTTTACCACAGCAACTGTGTTTTTACAGAAAGTACTTCAGTATTAACCAGTGCTTTTGCAGATATAACATTAGTATTACCTGAAACATTAAAAGTTATGTTGTATAATCCATGTCCAGGAGCAAGGGTTGCACTAGAAATATTTAATGCGCTAGCTGCTAAAGCATCATCTGTAGTTCCGTTTGATACTGAATAAACAGTATTGATATGTTTTACAGACATTTTAGTTACGTTGTTAGCATAAGATACTATATATTGGTCTGCAAAGGTTTTATAACCACCAAATGAACCTGAAACGGTTACTTGATAACAGCCAAAGGTGCTTACGGCAACATCTACAGTTCCGTTTGTTGCAACACCATCTGTTTTTTTAGAAGACCCAAGAGGCACTACTTTTCCTGTTGCATCAACCCCAATAGCAGCCACAGAAGCATTTGAAGAGGTAGAGGCAAGTGAAGTAAGTTTGGTCATTTTGAAGCCACTGTCGTTGGCAGTTCCAGAATCTACTTCTAATTTAGTTGACGGAGAAGCGGTACCAATACCTGTACTTCCTGTTACTAAATCGGTATAAAAAACAGTCGCATCATTAGAATAATTTCGAATAGCAAAAGCCCCTGAGCCAGCAGCAAGTTTTGCCCAAGCCCCCGTATTATTACCAATGGCAATATGACCAAAATTAGTCGTTGTTTGACTGCTTGTAAAACGAGCTACTTCTTTTGCAGACGATAATACATCTAGTTTTGCATTCGGATTAGTTGTTCCAATCCCTACATCTCCAGACACAGCTTTCACAGTTAGTCTAGCCACTTGAGTATTGTCTGAAGAGGCAGTACCTGTTGTTAATTGCAAGTCCAATAATCCTGTATTTGCAGATCCAGAAGGCAATACACTTCGAATACCTGTAAACCAATCTTTTGAATGCCCTAATTTAATTTGAGCCGCCATAACATCTGAAGAAGGCGGAACCGTAACATTTGAAAACAATCCTATTTCTGCAGCATTTGTTGAACTAATTACAGTCAAAGCCTCAGTTGGATCTGTTGTACCAATACCTACTTTTCCTGCCGAAGGATTCAATGCCAAAGGCAATCCAGTTGCTCCAGTTTTATTTTGAGACTGTATATAGGCTCCATAAGGCGAATTGGCTAAAACTCCAAAATCCAAAGCGTGGTTTGAACTGCCATCTACTCTTAGTATAGCATTAGTAGCATCCACATTTTGAGCAGAAGGTTGATTGTTGGTTCCTTTTACAACAAGTTTATTCAATGGAGATATTGTTCCAACACCTACATTTCCTGTAGATAAAACAACAAGATCATTGGCTTGTTGTGCAGTTGTAGGTGTTCCCGAGCTTGCATTATCTTTGCCTCCATCGACATTAAAAATGCCTTGCGGATTGGTTGTTCCAACTCCTACTTGTGCATAAGTGCCTGCTGCTGTAAGCAGCAAAAATGTTAATAGTAATTTTGGTTTTTTCATTGTATAGTATATTAGATTAAATTTATGAAATCAAGTTGACTTACCTTTTTTAAAAAGCAGCCAAAAAAAATATTGTATTAAAAATTGTAATTTAAAGGGTGTACTGCCCAGGCAATTAGGTACGATGATATAGTAATCGTTTAAAGTTCTGGAGATGGTAATTTATGGTATATTAAAGCTTTGCAAATTGATATTTTTGAATTTTTGTTATAACATCCTCTATGTATAGTGAATGATACAAAAATTTCAATTATAGTACATTATCAAGTAGTTAAATCCAATAAAATCAATGAATTTTGGAAATAATTTCATGACAAAATGAGAATATCATCCTCAAACTATGAAAAATATAGGCTTTACTAACTCCGACTTTAGTATTAGTTAAATTATAGGTGGATTATCTTTTAATGAAAGTGTCCAATCTTTGAAGTTATTTGTGATGCCACAAATGGATTTGCGAGTATCAAACATCAATACCGCTATCTGTATATCCAATAACGGATTTATAGCCCAATCTAAAACCAATTGTTGGTTAATTAAACTGGGTTTGATGGGTTTGATTTTGGTATTTTTAAAAAATAAGTATTGCTTGTCTTTGTTGGTCGATGCCGTTTCACAAACTACATTTTTTAGTATAGGATTTGTTCGTTTTGATAAAATTTTTGCTTCACTTGCTGGATTCATCTTATTGAAATCAGATAGATACACTATTTCAGTATCAAAACTATTATCATTCTCAATGTGCAGTACGTTTGGATTTGAAACCAAAATACGTTTGATGCTTGCCGATCGACAGGTTAAGGTTTGTATTTTGTTAGATTGTATTTCAAAAGTGCCTTCGCCAGATATAGTTGAATGATCTAAAGTGATATCCATGTTTTGAATCACTACATTTTGGTTAGCAATATAAAAAATGCCTTTGATATAAACATTCGAGGAATCGTTCGCTTGTTGTGCAAACGACAACTGCGAGATGACAATTGTTATCAAAAGGAATAATTTAGTTTTCAAAGACTTATTTTTCTTTATTTTGCTAATTATAATTTTTATCTTGGTACAAAATTACATTTTTTTTTTGATTTACCAAATAAGAATATTTCATACTTACATATAAATCAGGTGTTTTAGAATTATACCTTTTTGATTATCAAAAAAGAGGCAATCTAATTTAAACAACATGTATTTTTTGTCGATAAAAATATGCACTTTATCGATTTTTTGATTTCAAATATAAAATGTAAAATTTTATTAAAATTTTACATGTATTTATAATTTTTATAAAAATAAAAGATTAAGTTTTAAAATAAATGATATTATGTGTCATAAATTTACAAAAAATTTATGTTAGATGCACTAAAAGAAAATGAAAGATTTAAAATCTGATTATATTTATCAAATATATTATATACATTTTACTTGGTCTTTGGGCTAATTTTTTCAAAAAAACTAAGCTAAAAACAAATATAACATATTTTTGTATAAAAATATGTTGATACCTTTGGATTATTTAGAGCCTGATTTTAAATTAATAAACAAGATTATATAAAAATTTACGAGTTGCTTCCACGTAGTTTTTCCGTTATTTCAAAAAACTTACTGCAATTGTATGCTTCAAATATAGATTTTATCTCCTTGGTAATGAATAGTTTATGCTAAAAAACGCAATCTATTTTGATCAATTCTATCTAAACATTCTGTTTCTATTATATAACATTATTTATGCTTGTTATTTTATATAAAATTAATTAAAATAGTTCTTTAGTATAATTTGCAAACAAGCAAAAAACTTAAAAACACCCTATGGCACATTTTTGCCTATGTTGTGTTCCCAAATATGAAACCAATCTTCTAATTCCAACTCTATTTGCAAAGCCAAAACGGCTGCTTGTATCCTACTTGGCGTAGTAGTACCCAACACGGGTATGATGGCGGCAGGGTGTTTGAGTATCCAGGCCAGCAGGATGACATCTGGCGTGGTGTGGTATTTTTTTGCCAATTGTGTAACAAATAGTCTCAATCGTATCGAGGTGTCGTCTGTGCCTTGCAATACACTGCCCAGCGGATTCCAAGCCATTGGCACAATATTTTGGGCTTGCATATAAGTCAAACTGCCATCGAGCATGGGGGCAATATGGCTGGCCGAAAATTGTATCTGGTTATATTCAACTGGTATTTTGGATGCAATGAGCTGCGTTTGCCAATCGGTAAAGTTCGACACCCCAAAACTTATGATTTTACCTTCTGTTTGGAGTTTTTGAATTGCATTGGCAATTTCGTCGGGCTGCATCAACGGACTAGGTCGATGGAGCAACAATACATCTAAATAATCAGTTTGCAAATTTTGGAGCGAATTTTCTACAGATTGTATGATGTGATGTGATGAATAATCATAGTGCTTGACTATTGTTTTGCGGTTTTCGGCAGCTAGTTGAATGCCACATTTACTAATAAATTGTAGCTTTTCTCTGTTTATTTTGCTTTCAGAAAAAGCCTTGCCAAAAGCCGCTTCGGTAGTATAACTGCCATAAATATCGGCATGATCAAAAGTCGAAATGTTGTGTTCTAAACAGGTATGTAACATGTCTATCATTTGATTGGTATTCCAATTTTTGCCCCATGCACCCCATGTCATGGTGCCTGCAACTAGTTTTGAGATAGGTTTTTTCATCGTTTTTTTGTTTGAGTTCTTAAAATTAAACCAAAAGAATCATAAAACAAGCATAAATTTAGCATCGGTCTTAAAGTTTTAACCAATTTTTAACATTATACTTCTAAAAAAAATATCAATTTGCACTCGTAAACAGACAGAAGTCGAAAATTCAAAAAATAAAGAGATTAAAATGGAAGAGCATAGCACATCATTAGACATTAGAGCCATCAACGAAAAAATCGAAAGAGAAAGTGCTTTTATCGATTTGCTTACTATGGAAATGAACAAAGTAATTGTAGGACAAAAATACATGGTCGAACGGTTGTTGATTGGACTTTTAGGACAAGGTCATATCTTATTAGAAGGGGTGCCTGGATTGGCCAAAACATTGGCCATCAATACCCTGTCTCAAGCCGTGCACGGCAGTTTTAGTAGAATCCAATTTACGCCAGATTTGTTGCCTGCCGATGTAGTGGGAACAATGATTTACAACATCAAAGACAATGCTTTTTCTATCAAAAAAGGGCCTATTTTTGCAAATTTTGTACTTGCCGACGAAATTAATCGTGCACCAGCCAAGGTACAATCGGCCTTGTTGGAAGCCATGCAAGAAAAACAAGTTACCATTGGCGATACTACCTTTAAGCTAGAAAAGCCATTTTTAGTTTTGGCCACACAAAACCCTGTCGAACAAGAAGGGACTTATCCGTTGCCCGAAGCACAAATGGATCGTTTTATGCTTAAAACGGTTATCGATTATCCAAAAATGGAAGACGAACGATTAGTGGTGCGTCAAAACCTGAAAGGGGCATTTGAAAAAGTGAATGCCGTAGTATCTGTGGAACAAATTTTAAGAGCTCAAAGTGCTGTTAGAGAGGTATATATGGACGAAAAAATAGAAAAATACATCCTCGATATTATTTTTGCAACCCGCTACCCCGAAAAATACAAACTCGAAAGTTTGAAGCCCTTAATTAGTTTTGGAGCTTCGCCTCGTGGCAGCATCAATTTGGCAATAGCCGCAAAATGTTATGCGTTTATCAAGCGTAGAGGCTACGTAATTCCAGAGGATGTGCGTGCAGTAGTTCATGATGTATTGCGTCATCGAATAGGAATTACTTATGAAGCCGAGGCCGAAAATGTAACCTCGGTAGATATCATCAACAAAATTGTAAACGAAATTGAAGTACCTTAATTTTTTGTTTCAAATATAAAGCTTCAAGTTTAAAAAAAAACTTGAAACAAGGAATACCTGAAACCTGAAACCAAGCAGCAATGGAAACAAAAGAGTTACTGAAAAAAGTTCGCAAAATAGAAATAAAAACCCGACGATTGAGCAATCACATCTTTTCGGGCGAATACCATACGTCGTTTAAAGGCAAAGGAATGACTTTTGCCGAGGTACGTCCTTATCAATATGGCGACGATATTAGAGCTATCGATTGGAACGTAACGGCCCGCTACAACGAAACACACATCAAGGTTTTTGAAGAAGAACGGGAACTTACTATGCTATTGATGGTAGATATTTCTGGTTCTGAAAGTTTTGGTTCCAAAAACCAATTTAAAGAAGAAATTGTTACCGAAATAGCCGCAACAATGGCTTTTTCGGCTACACAAAACAACGATAAAATTGGACTTATTTTATTTTCTGACCAAATAGAGCTGTATATTCCGCCCAAAAAAGGCAAATCACATGTGTTGAGAATCATCCGAGAGATGATTGAATTTGAGCCCAAAAGCAAAAAAACCAACTTGGCACAAGCACTTCAATTTTTGTCGGGAACTCAAAAAAAGAAGGCCATAGTGTTTTTAATCTCAGATTTTATGTCTCAAAATTATGAACACCCCCTTAAAATTGCCAGCAAAAAGCACGACATTACAGGGATTAGAGTATATGATGCCCGAGAAGAAAAAATGCCCAATTTGGGTGTAGTTGCCATGCAAGATGCCGAAACGGGTGTTACCCAATGGATAGACACAAGTGCCCAGTCGGTGCGGTTGAATTATGAAAAACACTACCATGAAAATGTACATTTTTTTAAAGATACTTTTAGAAAATGCGGTGCAGGCACTGTTCAAACTAGAGTTGATGAAAACTATGTTACCAAATTATTAACGTATTTCAAATCAAGGTAAAATTGATCCATTACAAATTGGTTTTGCTATTTTTATAAAATGAAACAAAAATTATCCTTATTAATGCTTTTTGTAAGTACTATTTTGTTGGCACAAGACAAAATGGCTACTTCCATAGATGCTACCCAAAAAAAAATTGGAGCACAATTCAATATTACGCTCAAAACTACGGTCGATACGGGAACGGTAGTTGTTTTTCCTAAAGACAAAAAATGGGGTTCGTTTGAAGTAATTCGGGTTTATGTAACCGATACCATTCAAAAAGATGCTCAATATGAATTGATAAAAAAATATGGACTAACCCAATTTGACTCAGGACAATATGTTATTCCAAAAATGAAAGTATTGATCAACAACAAACCCTTTTGGACAGACAGCCTCAAAGTGAAAGTTGCCGATGTTGTTGTAGATACACTCAAACAAAAAATGTTTGACATCAAGCCCATTGCAAGTCCTGAATCAAACAACAAAAACTGGTGGAAGTGGCTCTTGGGCCTGCTGCTCATTGGGGGCATTGTAGCCGCAGTGTATTATTTTATCAAGAAAAAACAAGCACAAAAACTAGAAAATGTGGGGTATGCTTCGCCTATTGAAAAAGCTATTGGCGAACTCAAATTGCTAGAAAAGAAAGGACTTTGGCAGAAAGGCGAAATCAAAACCCATTATAGCGAGCTAACAGACATTGCCCGAGAATATATAGAAGAGGTCATGGAAATTCCAGCCAAAGAAAGTACTACGGCAGAATTGATTTTGGCACTGAAAAAGGAAACAAAAACTAAAAAATTAGCCCTTTCAAAAGAAACAATCCTTGGTTTAGAAAAAGTGTTGAAACAAGCCGATTTGGTCAAATTTGCAAAAGTGTTGCCCGATGACGATTTTATTACCGCCGATCAGCAACGCATAGAAAACGTGATTATTGCAGTACATCAATCGATTCCAACCGAAACCCCTTCGGAAACAGATCATTTGGACAACAACATTCAAAAAGAAAAATTACAAAGAAAACAAAAAATCAAACGCATTGTCATCTCTGTATTGGTAGCTATAATGTTGCTTTTTGCAACAACCATTTATTTTATTGCCACCCGAGGATTTGATTATGTAAAAGACAATGTGATTGGACATCCAACCAAAGAATTATTGGACGGACAGTGGGTATATAGCGAATATGGCATTGGCAATGTAGGGCTAGAAACCCCAAAAGTGTTGCAACGCATGGACATTAGCAAGCTTATTCCAAAAGAAGTTTTGGACATAACAAAAGACGGTTCCATGTTTGGATATGGTAGTTTACTCGATAGTTTTTATGTATTGGTAACATCTACGGCCTACAAACAAGAAACGGAAATGGATTTGAAAAAAGCTATCGAAGGTACTTTGCAATCATGGCAAGCCGTTGGGGCACAAAATATTGTTCAAAACCAAGAAGACTTTCAAACCAAACAAGGAGTTCAGGGTGTAAAAGCCACTGGAACAATGGAAGTTATGGATCCTGTGTCTAAACAAAAGCAAAATACGATTTTTGAAATTATCGTTTTTAAAGAAAATGGAGGCTTTCAGCAAGTGGTTATTGTACACAAAGGAGGCGATATGTATGGCAATCAAATTGCAAACAGAATTATAGAATCTATCGAAATCAAAAACACAAAATCATAATGGAAAAAGTAACTTTTTTAAATCCAGGTTTCTTTTGGTTGTTTTTGCTTTTGCCATTTGCCATAGCTTGGCATTTTTGGAAAAAAAATCAAAATGCACCAACGCTAACGGTAAGTGCTATCAAAGGTTTTGAAGGGAGTACTACGCTAAAAATCAAGCTCAGACCAATATTAATAGTCTTGAGAATGTTGGCTTTGAGCGCCATTATCATTGCTATGGCCCGTCCACGAACGGTGGACATTAGCAATCAAACCAAAATTACAAAAGGGATAGACATTGTAATGGCCATAGACGTGTCGGGTAGTATGCTGGCCAAAGACTTGAAACCCAATAGGATGGAAGCACTAAAGGACGTTGCCGAAGGATTTGTATCCAACAGACCCAACGACCGTATTGGGCTAGTAGTATATGCCTCTGAAGCTTATACCAAAACACCCGTAACAAGCGACAAAGCCATTATACTAGAAGCCATCAAAGGCATAAAATACGACCGTGTGCTACAAGACGGAACAGGAATAGGTATGGGACTAACCACTGCCGTAAACCGACTTAAGGACAGCAAAGCCAAAAGCAAAGTGGTGATTTTATTGACGGATGGTGTAAATAACAATGGATTTATAGAACCCGAAACCGCATCAGACATTGCCCGAGAATTTGGCATAAAAGTATATACTATTGGTATTGGCACCAATGGGAATGCCGAATTTCCGTATGCTATTGCTCCAAATGGCACTTTCTTGTTTAGAATGATGCCTGTAGAAATAGACGAAAAACTATTGAAAAGTATTGCCAAAAACACAGGAGGCAAATACTTTAGAGCCACAAGCAACAGCAAGCTCGAGGCCATTTATAACGAAATAAACAAACTAGAAACAACCGAAATTGAAGAGCTGAAATTTTATGATTATGATGAAAAATTCAGGCCATTTGCATTATTAGCCTTTATGGCATTAATTGTAGAATTTGGTTTAAGAAAAACAATTTTCAAAAGTTTTATTTAACAACGTAATGCCATCAAAGCGACTGTTTTTTTAACATAAAAAAACAATAAAAGATAAAGTAATGTACGATTTAGACGAAAAAAAATATTTTTATTTGTTGCCCATCATCTTGATGTTAGGGGTCTTGTTTTTCTATAATCAAATATGGAAAAAGAAAAAGCAACAAGAATTTGGCGATTTAGATTTAGTTCAAAAATTAAGTCCAAACCATTCGCAGTTTAAACCCATCCTCAAATTTGTAGTTTTTAGCATAGCCCTACTTTGTTTGGTTATTGCGCTTGTCAATCCAAGGATTGGTACAAAAATGGAAACCGTAAAACGAGAAGGTATCGACATAGTGTTTGCATTAGACGTTTCAAAAAGTATGCTTTGCGAAGATATTGCTCCAAACAGGCTCGACAAAAGCAAACAATTGGTATCCCAAATTATTGGGCAATTGGGCAACGACCGTATAGGAATAGTGGCTTATGCGGGCAGTGCTTTTCCTGTTTTGCCTATTACAACAGATTATAGCGTTGCCAAAATGTTTATGCAAAGTGCCAATACTGATATGGTATCGTCTCAAGGAACATCATTAGAAGAAGCCATAAAACTAGCATCAACATTTTATGACGATAAAAAAACCAGTAAATTATTGATTCTTATTTCTGATGGTGAAGACCATTCTGAAGGGGCCGAAGCCGCTGCCGAAGCTGCCAACAAACTTGGAATGAAAATTATTACCATTGGCGTTGGTACAGAAAACGGAGGAAAAATTCCTTTGAAACAAAACGGTGTGTTACAAGGATTTAAGAAAGACAATCAAGGAGCCGAAGTAATAACCAAACGCAATGTAGCAGGATTAACCAAAATTGCCAAAGCCACAAAAGGAGGCTACGTGGACGGCAACAACACCAAAGAAGTTTTAGAATACATCAAAAATGCGTTGAACAACATACAGAAAACAACATTTGAAGCCACACAAATGGCAGAATTTCAGGCCCAATTCCAATGGTTTTTAGGTATTGCATTGGTATTGCTTTTTGTAGATGTTTTCTTTTTAGAAAGGAAAACAAAATGGATAAAAAACCTGAATTTGTTTAATGAAAAATAATTTGATACACATGAAAAAACAAGCAAAGATAATATTGTTGCTCACATTTACCCTGTTGCTAAATAGTATAAGTGTGTGCGCACAAAACAAAGATATTACCACAGGCAATGACTTGTTTCAAGCCAAAAAATATACAGATGCCGAAGCCAATTATCGATTGGCAAACAGCAAAACAACACAAAAAAACATTCCTACATACAATTTAGGTAACGCAATTTATGTTCAAAAACAACATGGCGAAGCTAAACTAGCATTTAATAAAGCAGCCAAAACCGCCAAAGTATTTCCAGAAAAACACAATGCTTATCATAATTTGGGCAACGCTTGTATGCAAGAAAAAAATTATGAAGAAGCGGTAGAAGCTTATAAAAATGCCCTTCGGAATAATCCAAATGACGAAGAAACCCGATATAATTTTGCATTGGCAAAAAAAATGAATAAAGAACATCCCAATCAAAATAAAGACAAAAACAAAGACAAAGATAAAAACAAAGACAAGAAAGACGATAAAAAGCAAGGCGACCAAGACAAAAAAGACAATCAAGGCGACCAAGATAAAGACAAAAAAGACGGTAAAGGCAACGACAAAAAAGACAACAAAGGACAAAACCCAGACCAAGGCGAGCCAAAAGAAAAACCAGGAGAAATATCTAAACAAAGGCTTCAAAACTTGATGGAGGCCGTAAACAACGAAGAGAAAAAAGTACAAGACAAAGTCAATGCACAAAAGGTAAAAGGCAAACCAAAACAAACAGAAAAAGATTGGTAGGAAGCTTTGTATTAGAACAAGAATGAACAAGTAAAAATGAAAAAATATTTATTAATATTACTTATATGTAGTCAAAGTATTTTGGCTCAAATGCAATTTGAAGCTAAAGTATCGAAAACCACACTTGGAATCAACGAGAATTTGAGGGTTGATTTTTCGATGAATTTTGATGGAGACAATTTTGTACCCCCAAATTTTCAGGCAGATGGTTTTCGGGTGGTTGGCGGACCAAGCCAACAGGTTAGTCAAACTTGGGTAAATGGAAGAGGTACTTTTAATAAAGCCTATTCCTATTACTTGTTGCCCCTTCAAAAAGGGGTTTTAACATTAAAATCGGCCACGATCGAATACAACGGGCAAGTGTTCAAATCGAATCCCGTAAAAATTACAGTTACCAACGCCGTGCAACGACCAAGAGACCCAAGCGAACAGCCGCAACTGTCGGCAGACACAGAGTTGCACTTGGTAGCCGATGTTTCTAAAACCAATCCTTATATCAACGAACCCATAACGGTGGTGTATAAATTGTATTTTAGTAACAATATTGGAATTACCAATTTTTTGGAAGCCAATAAACCAAAATACAATGATTTTTGGAGTCAGAATATCGAAATCAAAGAGCTACAATTAGAACAAGCCAAATTCAAAGGCGAAGACTACCGGTATGTAGTGTTGAAAAAAGTAGTTTTGTATCCACAAAAATCGGGCAAACTCGAAATAGAGCCACTTGCTATTGATGTAGATGTGCAATTACCAACCAATAGGCGTAATATTTTTGGTCAAATAATGATTGTCGAAGATCAAAAACGGGTGTCGGCAGGTAACAAAGTGATCAACGTTAAACCCCTTCCTGAGGCAGGCAAACCTATTGATTTTACGGGTGCTGTGGGGCAATTTGCCTTTAAAGTAACGCCATCTAAAACGAGTTTGAAAAGTGGCGAAAGTTTGAATTTGAATGTAAGTGTATCGGGCAAAGGCAATTTGAAATTGTTTTCGTTGCCCAAACCAGTTGTGCCAACCGCCCTCGAAATGTATGATCCAGAACACACCGAGAACATTACCACCCCTTTGAGTGGCATGACGGGCAGCATTACAGACAAATATGTTATAGTACCCCAATTTAAAGGCAAATATCCTGTAAAACCAATGACTTTTTCCTATTTTGATCCTAGTTCGGGCACCTATAAAACCCTTACATCGCCCGAAATTATGGTAGATGTACTCGAAGGACCAGAATATGTATCGACTACTCCTGTTGTAGGAATTGGTAAAGCCAATAAGGTAAAAAATCTAAAAATGATAGACAATTTGACCAAAACCCAATGGATTTCTACAAAACGAAACGACTTTTTGGGTTCTGCAAAATGCTATTTATTTTTGCTATTGCCATTGCTAATGATTCCAATTATTATTTTCTTGAAAAAGAAGAAAGAAGCTTTAGACAGCGACATTGTGGGCAATAGAATCCGAATGAATCAAAAATTGGCCAAAAAATATTTGTCGCAAGCCAAGAAACAATTGCAAAACAAAGCCGCTTTTTATATTGCATTGGAAAAAGCCATGCACAACTTTTTGAAAGCCAAGCTGCATCTTGAAACAACCGAAATGAGCAAAGAAAACATCGAGGCTTTGTTGCTGGGCAAAAGTGCAAATCCCGAAACGGTAACTGCCTTTTTAGACCTTACAGAAAATTGTGAAATAGCCCGATATGCTCCATCATCTGCTGCTAGTATCCAACAGGATTATGATAGAGCCGTAATGATTATCAGCGATTTAGAAAAACAATTGAGTCAATCAACCAAACAATAATTGTACAAAAAATTAGACATCATCAACATGAGATATTGTATCCTAATACTATTATTTTACTTACCATTTGCCACAGCACAAAATAACTTTGAGTCGGGCAATGTGCTGTATAAATCAGGGCAATACCAAGCCGCTTTAGAGGCTTATCAAAATATTTTATCGACACACAAACAGTCGTCTGAACTGTATTTTAATATGGGTAATTGCTATTATAAACTCAACCAAGTGGCACCTGCTATTTATTATTATGAAAAAGCATTGGTGCTAAACCCCAAAAATGCCGCTGCCGAAAACAATTTGCAACTGGCCCACAAACTACAAATAGACGACATTAAGGACGTGCCAAAAGTGGGTTTTGCAAAATTGCTTCAAAACCTAACGGGAACATTTCATTACAATACTTGGGCTTGGATAGCTGTGGGCTTTAGTGTTGGGGTGTTGTTGTTTTTTTGTTTGTATTATTTTTCAGAAAATACCACATTCAAACGATTTTTCTTTGTTACAATGGCCTTGTGTTTGTTGTCCATTTTAATAAGTTTAGGATCTGGAATATATGAAAAAAACGTATTTGATAATGACAGGCCAGCCATTATATTTGCGGCATCTACTGGGCTCAAAAAGACCCCCACAGCCAACTCCAAAAATATAAAAGTGCTGCACGAAGGCACAAAAGTAATGGTGTTTGAAACCCAAAATAATTTTCAAAAAGTACAACTAACCGATGGTACAAAGGGTTGGCTTTTAAAATCAGACATCAAAGAAGTAAAATAGCAAACACAGAAAAACCCTTAAAATCAGTTACTGATTTTAAGGGTTTTTATCTAATACCAAATATATTTTATATGTATATTTGGTATAATATTGTGAAATAATTTTTTTTGAGGCAAAAAAAGCCTCAAAAAAGGATTTCTACTGCTATCCCTAATGCACTAAATAATCATTCAGCCATACAAATATAAAATGGCTTAATCCAGTTTGCCAGCGGCTTCTAAATTGCGTTCAATTTTATGTTCGGGTCTGGTCCATTTTGGTTTTTCGCCCAAAGGTTGAAATTTAGAATCTTCTGCTTCCACTGTTTCAGGTTGCATGACTTTGATAAACGGCTTTTGAGGCACAAGACCCAGAGTTTCAAACATTTTCATGTCTTCGTTCACATCAGGATTTGGTGTTGTCAAAAGTTTATCGCCTGCAAAAATAGAATTGGCTCCCGCAAAAAAGCACAAAGCCTGTCCTTCTCTGGACATATTGGTTCTACCAGCCGACAATCGTACTTGAGTATGAGGCATGATGATGCGGGTTGTGGCTACCATACGAATCATTTCCCAAATTTCAACAGGTTGTTCTTCTTCCAAAGGTGTACCTTCTACGGCCACAAGAGCATTTATTGGCACCGATTCTGGCTGAGGATTTAGAGTGGACAAAGCTACAAGCATGCCTGCACGGTCTTCGATGCTTTCGCCCATTCCAATAATACCACCGCTACAAACCGTTACATTAGTTTTACGAACGTTTTCAATCGTTTTAATTCTATCGTCAAAAGCCCTAGTCGAAATAACCTCTTTATAATAATCTTCGGATGTATCCAAGTTGTGATTGTAGGCATATAAACCCGCTTCGGCCAAACGTTGTGCCTGATTTTCGGTAAGCATACCCAAAGTGCAACACACTTCCATATCGAGTTTGTTAATGGTTCGTACCATTTCTAGCACTTGGTCAAACTCGGGGCCATCTTTCACATTTCGCCAAGCCGCACCCATACACACCCTAGACGAACCACTCGATTTGGCTCTCAAAGCTTGTGCCTTTACTTGCGAAACCGACATCAAATCGTTGCCAGCAACCCCCGTATTGTATCGGGCAGCTTGTGGGCAATAGCCACAATCTTCTGGGCACCCCCCTGTTTTTATAGACAAAAGTGTAGAAACCTGCACTACATTTGGGTCGTGGTGTTGCCTATGAATGCTGGCGGCTTCAAATAACAAATCCATCAAAGGTTTGTTGTATATAGCAATTATTTCTTCTTTGCTCCAGTTGTGTTTGGTAGTTGTCATAAATCATAATATAAGGCTTCAAAATTAAGGAATTACAATTACTTTTGCTATAACTTCAATCATTTTTTTTAAAATGAGGTTTTTTGTTGCTTTATTTTGAAAAATGAGGAGCAAATAGGGCTAAAGAAAATTAACGTTTAAGCTCTTGTACTAAAGCTCTTAAATCGTTTATTATGGCATCTTTTTCAGCAATACGTTGTTCAAATGATTCTATGAGTTTTTCAGATATTTGATTGAAAACAATGCCGTTATTAATTCCGGTTTTATTTTTTTGATTCAGAGTAAAATGTTCCTGCGATAAAAGTTCGTGCAGTTCAATATTATATATTTGAGCTATTTTTTCTAAAGTTTTCAAATCTAGGGTACTTTCATTTCGTTCATACCTTTCATAAGTAGATTTTGAAATCTCTAACATTTCTGCGATTTCATCAGTAGAATAACCTTTTGCAGCCTTTAATGCTTTTAATTTTTTACCTATTTGCATAAAAATATAATTAATTAACGATAAAAATATAAAACATTTTTAATACATTTGTCAAATATGACAAAACAAATATCAAATATGACATAAAAAACATCATTTTTGACACCTTTTTTCTTCTATTATTGTATATTTTTGAGATATAGTTTTAATAAATAAACTATTCAATAGCTACGAATTGAAGGATTTGTCTCTTCAGCCCAAAGAAAATTTAAAGATGAATAGGAGCTCTTTTTTGCCAATAAAAGAAAAAAGAAACAAACATTTATTAATTAAAATTTTAAACCAAAATGAAAAAATTATTATTAGGCTTAATTGCCACGTTTATGTTATCAACATCTGCATTAGCGGATAATTGTTTATTAATGTGGAAGGATGCTTCTGGTCGTTGGCATACGGTTCAGGTACCTTGTGAAAATATTAAAGTGATAAAAGTAGCATAATAAAAAAATGTTTGAGACTGTTAAAAAGAAAATTAATTTTATAAATAAATGTAACTTTTTAACAGTTTCTTTTGCTATAAATAATAATTATAAATAAAAACCAATGAAACTTAGCTTAATACTTTTTTTTTCCTTAATTTATATTAATGGATATACTCAAAGAAACAATATTTGTGGGAAAGTTGAATATCAAGAGTATTATCAACAAGATGAACCACTTTATTATATATTACAATTTTCTGAATTGGAATCAATTTATGAAAGTTTATTTAAAATAAAAGAAGAAGGAACAATAGAAACAATAGGAGGTATAATACAGCCTGAAATTAAATCAATTTATTATAATAATTTAAAAGAAAAAGAGTTAATATTTCAGGAAGGAATTGCCTTTCGAGAAGTAATGACAATTGATACTATTAAGGCATTAAATTGGAAAATAGAAACAGAAACAAAAGAAATTGGAAAGTATCTGTGTAATAAAGCCACAACAAAGTTTAGAGGAGTTGATTATGTTGTTTGGTACACTAAACAGATCCCTGTATCATTTGGTCCTTGGAAGTTTAGAGGATTGGAAGGTCTTATACTTGAATGTTATGACATTAAGAATATGTATCATATACAGGCTAATAAAATAACAATAGAAAAAAATTGTACAAATGTTATAAAAAAAATTAATAAAAAAAATGCAATAAGTTGGTACGAATATATTGAACTTAAAAAAAATGAAGATAAAGATATTGCAAATTATTATAATTCATTATATGCTTATCCGTTTGTATTCCTAAAGTTCATTCCATCTATGATTAACCCCAGCAATTAGTAGTCTTTCCATAGGATTGTTAAAATGTCTTCTATTAAATTTATAGCAAAATTCATTTAGATAATTCTGAAGAAAGTCAGCATCTATTCTATGATGAATATCCAATAATAACCTTTTTGAGTTACTTATTGCTTTGTGAACCCAAGGCAAAATTTTGTTTATTTCCTTTTTATTGACTTTCTCTCCAAAATGCTCTATTGTTGCTGATATTTTATTGTATGACGTAGAATCATCTGTTGTTACTTTTGTTTTTGGTTCAACAAATTTTTCAATTTTTTTGTTTATAGTTTCCGTTTTCAAATTTGTAATAACTTTCATTTTTAAGTATCCTGCTTTCTTACTGGGTCTATGCTTGTTCTCATTTTTAGAATTCTCCTCAGATTCAATCATTACTAAAACTTTAGTTTGTCGCTCACTTCCTCTACCTCTTTTTAGATTATCTTCTTTTGAAAAATTTATATTAACGGTTTCAAAAAATCCCTCATCTAACTCAATAGCATTTGTTAATTTATGCTGATCATCACGCAATCCCATAACTGATCGTATCTTGTGCATCATTGCCCAAATAGGTTCATATCGTTTATGTCCTAATTGACGTTGCATTTCTTTAGCTGAGAAACTTTTCTTAGTGCATGTCAGTAAATGCATTGCTATAAACCAATACTGATAAGACAATTTACTGTTTTCCATAACAGTTCCTGAGCGTAAAGTGATTCTATTTCTACACTTTTTACATTCATATTGATCACGGTCTTGTTTCCAATAATGTGTGCTATTATTACACTTTCTGCAAACAACCCCTTCTTTATCTCGAATTTCTTTGAATTTATTCTTACAACTCTCTTCGTCTGGATATACTTTATAAAAATCTAAAATATTCATAGGGAAATTTTTCTATAAAATTAAGTTATTTTTATTAGGAAAACAAGCGGATAAGCATAATTCATTATTAGGTAGAGGTAGTAATGTTGAAGTAAGCTCGGGAGATAACGGTTTTAGCAGAGAAATATTATTTATTGATGAAAAAAAATAGTTTAAGTTTATATATTGTAATATTTTTATTTAGTAATTTATTATATTCTCAAGTTACTATCTTTGGGGAGATTAAAAACAGCGAAGGGAAGGTGTTGGAAAATGCCAGTGTTTTTCTAAAATCTTATGACAATTCCGAAATTTATCAAAGCACATACTCTGATAATTTAGGTAATTATAAACTAGAATTCAACAAAATTGGAAAATTTATAATTAATTTTACATTATTTAATTACGAATCAAAATCAATTACAATAGAAGTAAATTCAACTAAATTTTCTTTAGGGAAAAACATTATTTTGGTTTTTAGACCATTAAAATTAGAAGAGGTTATCATCAAATCCATTAGACCTATAACTACAAAAAAAGATACGATTATTTTTAATGCAAAATCTTTTTTGCAAGGAAACGAACAAGTGGTAGAAGATCTGCTAAAAAGAATACCTGGATTGAATATTGATACAAATGGTACTATAAAAATAGGTAATCAAGAAGTTGAAAAAGTAATGATGGATGGCGATGATATGTTTGAAAAAGGATACAAAATACTTACAAAAAACATGCCTATAAACCCCATTGACAAAGTAGAAGTGATACAAAATTATTCCAATAACAAACATTTAAAAGGTATTGAAAATAGCGAAAAAGTGGCTTTAAATCTTACAATTAAGGAAGATGCCAAACGAGTTTGGTTTGGCAATATACTAGCTGGATATGGGTTAGTTTCTGAAAACAGATATGAAGTGAGAAGCAATTTGATGAACTTTGGCAAAAAAAGTAAACATTATTTCTTAACCAATTTCAATGATATAGGTGTTGATGCTGTTGGAGATATCAATCACTTAATACGTCCTTATAGATATGATGAACCAGCAAGTATTGGCGATGACCAGGTAGCCAATATATTATTAAGTTTAGGTTTTGATAGACCAAATCTTAAACAAAAAAGAGTCCATCTCAACAATGCCGAAATGTTGTCTTTAAATAGTATTTTTACACTATCAGATAAGGTTAAACTCAAAACATTAGGCTTTTTAAACACCGATGAAATTGATTTTTTTAGAAATAGTTTTCAAACTTTTGCAGTTGGAACAACTTCATTTACAAACACCGAAGATTTTTACGGTAGAAAAATGCAATTAACGGGTTTTGGGAAAATAGATTTAACTTACGACATGTCAAAAACTAAAACCTTTGAATACACGGTGAAATTTAACAAAACCAACGAAAAAAATAGAAGCGATTTGTTGTTTAATAATGATATACTAAATGAAAGATTAAATGCAAACAACCAACTGTTTGACCAAAAAGTAGTTTATACAAACAAGTTTAAAGATAAACAAGTATTGATGTTATCTGGAAGATACATCAACGAAAAAACACCACAAAATTATTCAGTAAATCAATTTATTTTTAATGATTTGTTTACAAATAATGCTAACAACACCAATCAATTTAGCGAAAATAAAATGCAATTTGCAGGACTTGAAGCTCATTTGTTAAACAAAAAGTCAAATGGTGATTTGTTTGAAATTAAAATGGGTTATCAACTACGAATTGACGCTTTAAATACTCGTTTTGAATTGTTACAAAATGCAATTAATTTAGCTCTTCCAAATGAGTATCAAAATAATTTAACTTACACTACAAATGATATGTATTTGTCGGTTAAAAACCGTTTTAAATTTAAGAAAATATCTTTATTAATACAATCAGATGCCCATCAATTGTTCAATCAATTAGAAAATTTTAATGTAAGATTAAAACAAAATCCGTTTTTTGTAATGCCAAAAATTGGCTTAGATTGGACAATTAACAACAAAAATAAAATCCTCACTTCCTATTCTTATAACACAACAAATGCTGGGGTTTTAGACGTATATTCGGGTTTTGTTCAAACAGATTTCCGTTCATTTTCAAAAGGTTTAGAAGCGTTCAATCAATTAAATTCCTCAAGTGCGGTTATAAATTATACCTTTGGAAGTTGGGGCGACAAATTTTTTGCCAATACTTTTATCTTATATTCCAAAAATAATGACTTTTTCAGTACGAGTTCTAGTATTGGTCAAAATTATTCACAATCTGAAAAAATAATCATCAAAAACCGTGAATTTTTATCTATTTCAGCAAGCATCGACCGCTATTTTAAGCCCGTAAAAGCCAACTTAAAAATCAATTTAGGAGCTACCAAAACCAACTTCAAAAACATTGTAAACAATTCTAGTTCAAGAGAAGTTAAAAACTTCAATGCCGATTATGGTTTTGAATTACGTTCGGGTTTTCGAGGATTTTTTAACTATCATGTTGGATCAAAATGGAACTATAATGAAGTTCAAACCACATTAAAAAACAACTTTACAAACAATATGAGTTTTTTAGATTTGTCTTTTATATTTAGTAATGCTTTTAATATTCAAGTGCAATCAGAACGATACTTTTTTGGAAATTTAGATAACAATAATAATAAATATTATTTTTTAGATTTAGAAGCTCGATATGTGTTTAAAGAAAACAAACTAACTTTTTTCTTATCTGGAAATAATCTTTTTAATACAAAAACATTTAAAAATTATAGTATTTCAGATGTCAATATCACACAAACTACATACAGGTTATTGCCAAGATATATACTTTTGAAAATGGAATACAGATTTTAATAATATCAACATCAATAAAATAAAAATAAAATGACAAACAACAACCGAAAATTTTTTGTAGAATTGGTATTACTAACAGTAATTATTTTTTTGTTTTTATTTCAACATGGTACAAAGACTCGTTTTTTGACAGCGATGGTATTCGGATTTTTTCGATGGTTGCCTTTGGGATAGCAGTAGATTTGTGTATATATGCTTATAAAAATAATTTAAAATAAACCCTATATCAAATGAAAAAATCCATTATCATTTTGTTAAGTATTTCGAGTGGTATTATTCAGGCTCAAAAAGCCCGTTTTTTTACGGGGGTTTCGACTTATTTGGATACCAAATTGGACCGTTCTAGCTATGTCAAACTGGGGCTTGGCACAGATTATCGGATAAACCACTGGCTGGTGCCCGAACTGGAAGCCAATGTGTATTTTGGAAGCTTACAAACCCAAGAAAAAACCAATGCTCAGGACCTTTTAATCCAATCTTTGGACAGAGATTTTAGGGCTTTTGGCTTGGCTTTTGTTCCCAAAATTTGTTTTGGAGGCTCGGAACTAAAAACCCTCAACAAAGGTTATTTCCAAATTTTGCCTCGTTATAGTTTGGCAAAAATTGTTGCAAAAGGCAATCTTTTTTCTCAAAACCCCTCCAATCCTGCGGCAGGGACTACAAACGAAACTTTTTCATATCAAGAGGTACAACACAGTTTTGGGCTAGGAATAGGCTATTATACCCAACTCTCTAGCCGAAACTCCGATGGCTTGGCTTTCAATTTATATTATGACCGGATCAACTTTGGAAACGCAGTGTCTAATCTAAAGTATAGCAACACGCCTGTTACCATCAAAAATGCTTTTGGCATTGGTATTCAATATTATATAGGGTTTTCTAAAAAAAAATAGCGGCACAAAACCGCTATTTTTTTAAAGTTTGAGATACGTTACAAAGTATCCACATTCGGCAATTACCTCTTTGTAATAGGCTGTATGGGCATAATTGGTTTTCAAATTTTGAAACCCTTTCCATGCCAAAAAGTGGATGTTGTCCTCTTTAACTTCCCACCATTTATCAATGTAGTAATATTTTTGATTGTAATAATCATTTCGTTCACATTTGGCCAAAAGGTATTGGCACTTGGCTTTTTGTTCATCGGTTTTGGCATTAATAAAGGCCAATTCATAATATTTTTGGGCCAGATTTGTATTAATAATTCTTTTCTTGATGTTGTCTCTAAAATCATAAGGAGCAGCCCCCGTTCCATTGATGTTGCCTTCATAAAAAATGCGACCATTGCCATAGTATGAAATATTATAAAAAGCATTGCCTAGCAACAATGCATTAGTATATACATCTTGTTTTTTGGTCAAATTTGTTTGCATCGTTTTGATCAGGTTTAAAAACGCAAGTTGGCTGTATTTCTTTTTTTGATAGGCATTAAAATCACAATCATGGCAGTCTTTGATATTGCCATTAAATGGATTAGCCAAAAATGCGATGTCTTTTTTGTTTATTGCATGTTGCATCAAATCAATAGCTTCTTGAATGCGGTTGTCCCATGTAGCTTGTATGGCTTGATATTCGTTGATGTCGGAAAAATTAACAGTATATATTTGCTCCCCAATTTTTTCCAAATCGGTTTTTTGCAATTTTTCCATAAAAATTTTCATGTTTTGTAGTTGTTGGGCATCGTCATAAAAAGGAGCTTGTCTGTTAAACAATTCTGCCATTACAAGATTGTTTTGCTGTTTGAACAAAGCCGATACATAATTTTTACTCCATTGACTTGCCTGTTGGTAACGAAAATTTTCGATGTTCTGTTTGGGCAATTCAAAATACAACCAGTTCAAATCAGCTATAATTGATGCTTCCTTTTCGGGGTTCAATTCATTTATACTACTCAATTGGTTTACAAATCTGAGCAATCTCAATTGGTTCTTGACCAAAGTAGTTTGCGGAATATTTTGACTTGCTTTGTCCAATAGCCCATTGGCAAGTGAATAGTTTTCGTTTAAAGTAGCCAAATAACCCGCAGCCATTTGCCACATATAGGGTTTTGAAATATTATTTTCGTCGGCTATTTTCAAAACCAATTGATAAGCCTTGGCATTAATGTTTTGATGAATGGCTTGTTTGTTTTCGGAGAGGTTTTTGGAAGTGAAATCGACTTTCAAATGCTGCTCCTGAATATTGATCAGTCGGCTCAACAAATAATCCAAATGGGCATTGTGAGGGTCTAGTTTGTAAATATTTTCAACAGCATTTATTTCGTCACCATAATAGCCAGCCACCGCCCAAAGCGCTGCTTTTTCTTTAGCGTTTTTAGCCATTTTTAATGATCCAAAAAAATCTTCTTGGTTTTGAGGATGAAAACAATAAGCCGCAACTACCCGCAATTTTGGACATTTATCAAAGACAATGCTGTATAAATAATTAGATTTCACATAATTTTTTTGGCGGTATTCTATGCCTGCCACATAAGACAAGGCTCTGTAATACAAGGTGTTTTTGGGTACTGTAAATGCAGTTTTTTCAAAAAAAGCAATGGCTCTTGAGGGGTCTGTACTATAAAAATGAGCTTTGATGATTTGAAACCAATACCTATTTCTTACAAAATCAGAGTTGGCAGTTTGGAATTTGTTTTCCAACAATTTTACCAAATCAGCATCATTTAAGGTTTTTACGGGTGTTTTTTCATAATACCACGAACTTGAATCTGTTGAAAAAGCTTCTATTTTTTTTGCAAAATACAGAAAAGTAATAAATTCTTTGGTTTTTTTTCCTACGATGTCTATTTTTGAACGCCATTTGTTTGCAACAGGATTGGTTCTATTCACATTGAAAAAGTTATTCAATATTTCTACATCTACCAAGCTCGAATCTTTCAAAAAATGTTGTACCATTTGGGCCTTCATTTCATGGCCCAAATACTGTTTCCAATCTGTTAAAATTTCGTCGTCAAATCGGGTATTGTGTTGATTATCATATCCTATTTTATAAAATACATCCAAAGACAAGTTTAAAGGAGTGTAGGATTCGTCCACAAATGTTTCTGGAGTAAAATTGGAATCAAAACCCCAACCCCAATCGTCGCCATAATCTGAACAAGCATAAATATAGCCATAAATCATTAATAAGCTACTAGTACATACGATGAGCCAGTTTTTGGTATATGTTTTTTTCATAATTAATTGTATTTTTTTCATCCAAATCATAAAAAATAATCTCTTTTGGTTCAAAATGTTGGTTTTTTAAATCCGCAATCATGTTTTCCAAATCGTTTTCTGTAATTTTTTCTATTTTCAAAACATCACCCGAACGATAAAAACGACCATTTTGATATACAGATTGTTTAATGGTATAAAAATGCGGTTTTATTTTTACAAAATTACTATCTTTTTCTATATCCTCATCATTTATTTTGTTTATTAATCCAATTATTTTACCGTCTCTGATTTGAATGCCCCACGAAAAGATAGGCAGAGCCAATCGAAGTTGCAACGGATAGGTATCGAGATGTTGTATGTATTTTTGTGCTACTTTTTGGTTATAAATAGAGTTTTGCTCGTCGGGAGCTATTTTGCCCATATTATAATACATCAAAACACCTGAATTTACACCTGGTATTTTGGTTTTTTTGTAATATTTTACTTGGTGTAATCGAATAGTGGCCGATAGGGATTGATGGGATATTTTTTTGAAAGCTTCTATAAACGCCAAATAATTTTCTTTTGTTTGTAAAGTCCAATCACAATCCAATTGAATTTCATGACTTGTGATGGCATTTTTTTGATTGATTTGATCGATAAAATCAAAGGTTTTACGGGCCAATGCCACTACATCTGGTTGGTTGATAAACACCTTGTTTTGAATATACACTACGGGTACAATGTCATAATTGTTTGTAGCCGTTTGAAAATGTATGGGGCTTTCTGGGTAGCAAACTTGTTTGTCTGATTTTACCAAATCAAAATATCGAACATACAGTTTTTTTACATTATTTTCGTGCAAGGTCTGCTGTTCTGATTCCGATAGTCTGAACTGTGTTTTCCAATAATAAAATGCCACTTGAGGCGGCGTTGGGTTTGTGCAACTAATCCATAAATTTGCAAAACATAATATAGCAAAGAGGTATTTTTTCACGTAATTATTGGTATTTCACTTTTTTCATTAGTTTCATTGTTCGGACAATTCTGTTTTTTCTATTTTCTATATAGCGAGACGAGTTGGTGGCTTTGTATTTTCGGGGGTTGGGTAAAATGGCTGCAATACCCGCTGCTTGATTGACATTAAGGTCTAAAGCTTCTTTTTTGTACCAATATTGCGATGCGGCTTGAGCCCCATAAACGCCTTCGCCCATTTCGATAGAGTTCAAATAAACTTCCATAATGCGATCTTTGCCCCAAAAAACTTCAATCAATACCGTAAAATAAGCTTCCAAAATTTTACGAATATAACTGCGACCTTGCCAAAGGAAAACATTTTTGGCAGTTTGTTGAGAAATGGTGCTGCCGCCTTTTATTTTTTTACCTTTATTGTTGTTTTTAAAAGCCAGCTTCATAGCCGTAAAATCAAATCCTTTGTGGGTCAAAAACGAGGCATCTTCGCTGGCTATAACGGCTTTTTGCAAATTGGGCGAAATGTTTTCTAATGGTTCCCAATCGTGGTTGCATTTGAGGTCTTTGCCATCAAATTTTTGTTCAAACAGTCGGGTTATCATCAAGGGTGTAAATGGAACAGGCAACCATCTGAATAGAATTACAGAAACTATCGAAAGAATAAAAAACCATTTTATTATTTTTTTTGATATTGAAAAAAACCTATCAATCATATCTTATTTTTTAATTAAAAATATTTTTTTGTTTTACTAATTTAAATGTCATCATAAATGCCTTATTACATGAATAAGAATAAAATACTAAAAACTTGATTATCAACATTTTGATAGTTCCAGTCTTTGTTTCTGTATCATTTTTCCAAAATTAAACCCAATGCTTTTGGATGTTTTATACAATAGATTGTCCACTTATTTTAATTTGCAAATTTATAAAATATATGCCATCCATTTTTTTTCTATATCAAATTTGCTAAATCTGTTCCAATTTGACTGCCAATAGCAACCCCCATGCCTCCAAGCCTTACACCACAATAAACGTTATTTGAAAGGGCCTCAACGATGGGTTTTTTTACAGAACCAACCCCCATAATGCCACTCCAACGGTGCTCTATTTCATACGAATAATTGGGCAAAATAACGGTTTGAAGCAAATGTTCTAATTGGTTTTGAATCATGTCGGTTTGTCCAAACTCGGTGGTGGTTTCGCCCTGAATATCTAAATTTCGCCCACCGCCAAAAAGTAGTCTATCGCCAATGTTTCTAAAATAATAATAACCTCTATCCAAATGAAAAGTACCTTTGATATCCAGATTTGGAATTGGTTTGGTAATCAGTACTTGGGCTCGTGCGGGTTTTACGGCACCGTTTGTTAGTTTATTGGCAAAACCATTTGTAGCAAAAAGTAATTTTTTTGTACAAAAATCAAACCCTTCTAATTGTACAACTACTTGATTTCCATTGTCATGATAATCTAAAACCGTTTGTTGGTTGAGTATCAAAATATCATTTGCAACAGCTTTTTTTAGCAAGGCCTGCATCATATTGCCCGTATCGATTTGCGATTCAAAAGGATTGAAAAAAAGAGATTCTTGAATATTTTGAAATCCAAAACGGTCTATTTGTTTAGAAAAAACTTCCGATTTGAAAACCGATTTAAGCATGTCGTTGATCAAAGGCAATTTTTGCACACATTCAGAATAATGCTGCTCGTCCGATGCTAAAAATAGTTCATAGCCACCATAAGGTTTCAAATCCAATACCTTATCGCCCAGATTCTTGCGTAGTAATTGTAGTCCATGCCATCTTTTTTGAATCAAATCTAACACTTCTTCTTCCGAGTGGGTTTTTAAATCGTCAATAATTTCCGAAAGACTCCCAAAACATGCAAAACCAGCATTTTTGGTACTAGCACCCTGAGGCAAAGCCCCTTTTTCGAGTACCAATATGTGGCTTTCAGGAAAACGTTCCCTTAGTTGTAATGCAGCATGTAAACCCACTATGCCACTGCCCACAATGGTAAAATCTAGGTTTGTAAACCAGTTTTTTAGTTCCCAATAACTCCAATTCATCGTTAAAAAAATTTGGATAAAAATACATGTTTTAAGCCTAAATTAAAAATTATTTTCAAATACTTCAAAAAAAAAATGTAGCTGCCATTGTCTTTTTCAAAAAAAAATATACATTTACCAATCGAGTTATCGATTAATCCATCGTATAAAAAATCCAAACAAATGAAAAAAATATTAAAATATGTAGCTTATATCATAGCAATAGTTCTGGTTTATTTTGGTTATACAACCTATCCAAAACTCGATTTAATCTCGGGATTTTCGGCCAAGAGTATTGCATCTGCACATTTTATAGATCAAAGGCCACAACAACTTATTGAAACCACCGACAATGATATTCCGTTGATTTCATTAGCCAAAAATCAAATAAACGACCTTCAAAAATGGGCTAGTGCCTCTGTTTTTGGGTTAAAAGAGCGAAAAGCCATTTATAGAGAGGGGCTTGGGGCTACTTTGATAAACGATACCTACGATCCTGATGCAAAAGTGTATGTTCCAAAACGACAGCGGTTAGCCTCAAACATTCCGTTTCCTTATGGTAATGGCAAACCAAAAGATAGTATTTTTGAGACTATTGATTATCAAAAATTAGAACAAGCCGTAACAGAAGCTTTTGATTTAGAAGGTCAAAAATTCAAACGAACTCGCTCTGTATTAGTGCTTTATAAAGACCACTTGATTGCAGAAAAATACACACAGGGTTTCAATCAACAATCCAAAATATTAGGTTGGTCGATGACTAAAAGTTTGACTGCAACTTATTTTGGTATTTTGGAACATCAAGGCAAATTCGACATCAAAAAACCTGCACCCATTGTAGCATGGCAAACTGATGAACGAAAAAACATTACAACAAATGATTTGTTACACATGAACTCTGGATTAGAGTGGGACGAAAATTACAACGAAATATCAGATGCCACTAAAATGCTGTTTTTAGCCTCGGATATGGGACAAGTACAATTAGAAAAAAAAGCCATTTTCAAACCCAACACCCATTGGAATTATTCATCAGGAACCACTAATTTATTGTCAAAAATACTGAGAAATCAATTCCCTACTCAACAGGCCTATTTGGATTTTTGGTACCAAGAATTGATAGATAAAATTGGGATGCACTCTATGATTGTTGAAACAGATATGTCTGGACAATTCGTTGGTTCATCTTATGGCTGGGCCACCACCCGAGACTGGAGCAAGCTGGGTTTGTTGTATTTGCATCAAGGTAAATGGAATGGCGAAACAATTTTTGACCCTAGTTGGGCAAAATATGTAGCTACCCCAACGGCCAATTCCAATCAAAATTATGGAGCTCATTTTTGGCTCAATGCCGGAAAACGTTTTCCAGATGTGCCTTCAGACATGTATTATTGTAGCGGTTTTCAGGGGCAAATGGTAGCTATAATTCCTTCTTATGACTTGGTCATTGTTAGGATGGGGCTTCAAGAAAATCCAAAATTCGATTTCAATCAATTGATTTCTAGAATTGTAAAAAGTATCCAAAAATAAAGAAAACAAAAAACCGCCTCTTTTGAATCCAATCAAAATGGCGGTTTTTTTTTAACGTATCAAATATTTACGACTTGTAAACGGCTTTTTTGTTTTTAGTCAATTCATATTTGCCTTTGATTACTGTAAGTGAATATACAGCGTTTTTCCAAACTTTTCCAGCGTGTGTCAAAACCACCCCTTGTTTTTCCTCTTTCAAAAAGATTTCAGCTTTTGATTTATCAGCATTAAAAACTACTGCGGCATTAAATTGTCCTTTTGAAGCAATTTCTTTTAATTGAATTTTTTGTTCAAAACTACGAATACACTCTTTTTTTAATGTAGAGTAGGTATATCCAGCCGAAGCTTTGCATCCGTGAGCGTCTTGGTCTGCTCCTGCAATTTTGTCTTGTGCCAATCCAATTGCACTAGTACTTAATGCAAATAGACCAAAAATAATTGATTTTTTCATGATTTTATAATATTTATTATTTTGCAAATTTATTTATTTTTATAAATTAAAAACTTAAATTATAGTTATTTTTTATCACTTAAAATGTTTTTTTAATTTTTTGTTAAGAATGGGCCATTGCCAAACAAATAATACTGATTTTAATATTTGGAATTTTCAAAAGGGCTTTGCAACAAGCTTCCAAAGTAGCCCCCGAAGTAATCACATCGTCTATAAGTAAAAAATGCTTTCCCGAGTCATGCTCCGAAAAATGGACGTTAAAAACTGTTTTATGCTCGGAAATTCTTGAAATTAAATTTTTCTTAGTTTGAGTTTCAGTATAAATACTACGTTCCAGTATATGAGGGTTGTAGGGTTTGTTGATCAATTTAGAAAGCGATTGTCCAAAACGTGTGAGTTGGTTGTAGCCCCTAGATTTTAATCGTTTGGGATGAATAGGAACGGGTATAATTTCATCTACATCATTTATTTTTGGAAAATGAAGCAATGGCTCGGCAAAACAAGACACTAGAGCTTCCCCAATGTCTTGATGCCCTTCATATTTGAGGTGGTGCATCAACTGTTGCACAAGGCCTTTTTTGTGAAAATACATTAATGAAAAGGCAAATTCCAACTCTATTTGTCCATAAAAACGACGAAAAGTTTCGTTTTGTAATTCATAAATTTGATTGGTTCTAGGAATCAAATGCCTACAACTGGTACAAATAACAAATTCTGAGGACAATAAAGCCATCGAACAACCCGAGCAAACTTTAGGAAAAAACAAATTTAGGGGACTCAAACTCATAAAAAGCACTTTTTTTGTTATAAAATTAAAAAAAAAAATAATTCGTACAACATTTTTATAAATTTTAAAATGGATTTTATATTTTTGCAACATTATGGCAAAACAAGAAGATTTATTTAAAAATGTGGTTTCGCACGCAAAAGAATATGGGTTTATATTCCCATCTAGCGAAATATATGATGGTTTAAGTGCCGTTTATGACTATGCTCAAAACGGTGTAGAATTGAAAAAAAACATTCGAGACTATTGGTGGAAATCCATGGTTCAGATGCACGAAAACATAGTTGGGCTAGATGCAGCCATTTTAATGCACCCAACTACTTGGAAAGCATCGGGGCATGTGGACGCTTTTAACGACCCCTTGATAGACAACAAAGATTCAAAAAAACGGTATAGAGCCGATGTTTTGATAGAAGATTATGCCGAAAAATTGAACCAAAAAGCCGAAAAAGAAATAGAAAAGGCAGCAGTTCGTTTTGGCGATGCTTTCGATAGAACGGAATTTATAACTACCAATACAAGAGTTAAAGACTATTTGACCCGAAAAAATGAAATTTTGGCAAGAATGGCCCGTTCCCTCGAAACAGAAAACCTCGAAGACGTTAAAGCATTGATTGAAGAACTCGAAATTGCTTGTCCTGAATCGGGCTCTCGCAATTGGACTGAAGTCAAACAATTCAATTTGATGTTTGGTACCAAATTGGGTGCATCGGCAGACAATGCCATGGATTTATATTTGCGTCCAGAAACCGCTCAAGGTATTTTTGTCAATTTTTTGAATGTTCAAAAATCAGGGCGAATGAAAATTCCTTTTGGAATTGCTCAAACAGGTAAAGCCTTTAGAAATGAGATAGTGGCCAGACAATTTATCTTTAGGATGAGAGAATTTGAACAAATGGAAATGCAATTTTTTGTTAAACCTGGCGATGAAATGAAATGGTATGACTATTGGAAAAATACCCGATTGAACTGGCATTTGTCATTAGGATTGGGCAAAGAAAATTACCGTTTTCACGATCACGAAAAGTTAGCTCATTATGCCAATGCTGCTGCCGATATTGAGTTTAATTTTCCTTTTGGTTTCAAAGAACTAGAAGGTATCCATTCTCGAACAGATTTTGATTTGAAAGCACATGAACAGTTTTCTGGCAAAAAAATGCAATATTTTGATACCGATGAAAATAAAAATTATACTCCTTATGTTGTAGAAACATCTGTTGGGTTGGATAGAATGTTCTTGGCCGTATTTTCTAATTCTTTGAAAGAAGAAACCCTCGAAGATGGCTCTACAAGAACCGTGTTAAAACTTCCTGCAGTTTTAGCTCCTACAAAAGCAGCCGTTTTGCCTTTGGTAAAAAAAGATGGTTTGCCCGAGTTAGCCCGTCAAATAATAGACGATTTAAAATGGGAATTTCATGTGGCTTACGACGAAAAAGACGCTGTGGGCAGACGTTACAGACGACAAGATGCTCTAGGAACTCCATTTTGCATCACAGTAGATCATCAAACTATTGAAGATCAAACGGTTACAATTAGACATAGAGATTCTATGAAACAGGATAGAGTCGCCATTTCTGAATTGAAAAACATCATTAACGATGCCGTTTCGATAAAAAATTGGTTGATGAAAATATAATTTCTAAAATTTATCATACATAAAAAAACCAAGTCTTTCAATAGAAAAACTTGGTTTTTTTTGTATAAGTACATCAAACAATGACTATTTTACTAATGTTTTATCTTCTTTTTGTTCTTTAGTCAAAATATTTTCCTCTTTTGCTAACTTATTTTTGCTAGGCAATTTATAATTGATAGAAAAACCAATTCGTCTTGAATCATATTTGTTTTGATATGTAAAAGGGGTCCCAATGCCCGATAAATCTTGCCTATTGGTATTCAAAACATCATTCAAAACAATAGAAGCAGACAAATTATTTGAAAGAAATTTCTTTGAAAATGTAAAATCCATTTGGTTATAAAATGGCCTGTTCATTTGATAATAATAATAATTTCCACCTGTTGTTGAGGAGTTGAAATTGGTTGTAAATTTTATTTTTTGAGGCAATATTATTTGTGCCATAAAGCCAAAATAAGTAACCCCTTTTGAATCAAGCCCCTCGATAATATGTTTTTGATTTTCGAGATACAAGTAAATAAAATTGATTTCGTCGGGGTTAAAATTATATTCTAACATTTTTTTGATTCCTTTTGTAAAAATCATAAAAGGCACAGGAAATCCAAAGGTAAAATGATGAATCGACATTTTGGGTAAATTTTGCGACACATTGGCAGCACTGCTGTTAGACGAAACAATTCGGCTAATAACTTGGTTTTGTGCATTAGTCCAAGAGTAGCCAATGTTGAAATACTCCATGGCACTTAATTTTATTTCATAATTATCAAATAAAGTGGGGTCTAAATTAGGATTTCCATAAAAATTTACGTTTGGATTTTGATAATTTGTATTGTTCGGATTTAAGGCAGATGTATTAGGCAAACTAATTTTTTGGTTGTAATTGGCATTAATAAAAATATCTTTCATAAGATTATACTGTATGGTAGCGTTTGGAAAAAGCCGTACACGCTTGAAGGTATTGAGGGTGTAGGTATCTGTTTTACCCGTTATTTCGTATGATTCTAATCGGGTTCCAAAAATAAAATCAAATGATTTGTAGGTAGATTGCAACTCGTTGTAGATTGAAAAAGTTTTTCGGGTATAATCTAAATTAACCACATCAAAATTACGGGTTTCAAAATCCGTTCGCTCTGCTAATGTTCCAATACTCCATTTGGTTTTGTCTAAAAAATGCCACTCATTTGTAAAATCAATTTTAAATTGATAATAATTTTGTAATGAATTATTGGACAAAGTTGCTGCATTTTGGTTTATAGGGTGCAGATTAAAATCGATTTGGTTTTGATTGAAATCCAAACTAAAGTCAAACTTTTTAGCCGTGTTTTGAAACCTTTTTTGATAAACTACCGATACTTCGTTTCTCAATTTATTGGTTTTACTATTGTCGTTTGCTGTAAATCCGTATCCAAAAGCAGCAATATCGGCAAGATTAGCTTGAGTGTTGATGTCGTAATTGAGCAACAATCGATCATTTTTTATATCAAATTTTAATCCTGTTTTGATAAAATAGAGTTTGTTTTTTTTGTCGGAATAATTGTCCGACAACAACAAATCAGTTGATTTGAATATCGTTTTTTGAAAACTTTCGTTATAGTTTTGTCCTAATTGTACTTGCCAGCCGAACCAATCATTTTTTGCATTAATCAAAATACTGTTGTTAAATCGGTGTCGGGATTTGGTATATTTGCTAAAGGAATACCCATTTGAATATGTGGCACTTACATATTTTTTAGCATTTTTTGAGGTAATAATATTAATAATAGCACCACCCGAAGTAGCAGGAAATTCGGCACCAGGCTGTGTAATGATTTCAATTTTTTCGATAGCATTGGCAGGCATCCCTTCCAAATAGGAGGTAAGCTCGTTAGAATACATATTGGTTGGTCTTCCGTCCATATATACTTCGAGTTGTTTGCCCTGATACATCATACCGGCCACGTCTGAAACGATGAGTCCTGGCAATTTTTTTAATCCTTCCAACAGCGACCCCGAGTTGAGGTGTGCCTGATCCGAAAAACTAAAAATGGTTCTATCGGCCTTTTGTTCTATGCTTTTTTTGTTGTTTTGAATGACTACTTCTTTGAGTTCTTGTTTTGCAATACTGTCTTTTTTGGTCTGATTTTGAGCAAATAAGTTACTGATTATCAATAACATGGGTATAATAATAGAGAATCGCATATAAATTTTTATTTTTTTAAAATGAAAAACACCAATAAATGTATTTTTTTACAAAATTAATCAAATTTTACATAATACAACACTTTTCATTAAAAAAACCTGTTAAAAGTTGGGGCTAAAAAAGTTACTTTCTTGGTGAGGTATTTTTCAAGCATTTTTTTGCTATACCAAATATATTTAT
>NZ_MUGT01000027.1:78143-93031 GCF_002217205.1 Flavobacterium branchiophilum NBRC 15030 = ATCC 35035
GGAACTATTTTTTTTGAATAATTTTAGCAAAAAAGAACTAGTAGATTGGACTATTTTATATGTATATTTGGTATTATAATAAAAAAGTAGCCGCAAGTGGCGGTATTTTAAATGTAGTCATACCAAATCTGCCCATGATTTGGTATCAATAAACAATGTGAAGTTGATTATAAAATCAAAAAAAAAAGCTGTCCAATACTTTTAGGACAGCCTTTTGAAGGTATTATTTTTTGGCTTTGAGCACTACGGTTGCTTTTACAAAATCGGCAGAAGCATTAATAATTTTGCGGTATTCTGGATAAGTTTCTTTTGGGAAATGATGGGCTCCATATATCTCTAATAAACTAATTATCAATTTATTGCCTTCTACTTTGGCGCTTGATTTGAAAGACAATTCCTCCTTGTTGGGAGTTATAAATTTTTTATCTTGAATCAAATCGTTCATAGATTCTACCACATAACCATCTGGAATTTGGAATACAATTGTTGTTTTAAAAGTTTTGGCATAATACAAATCAATATCATATTTGCGTTCGTTTTCTTGATACAAATTGGTTTGCTTTCCAATGACTTTTCCTATGTTTACAATGGTCAAATTACCGGCATCATCAACTATTGATTCTTTGGAAGTAGCTTTGGTTTTTGTAATAAAGGGGGTGTTGTTGTAATTGTATTTGAATTCCCCATTTTCAAAGTGATGCTCCAATAGTTTGACATCAATTCCATCAAAAAGGCGGTCTTTGATGTACTCAGTCATTTTTTTATCGTCTTCATTTTCTTTGATATATTTGGTCCAATTTCGTTCTAACTGACCTACATAGCCCGAGTTTAAACTGGTTTTTTCTATATTTGTTGTTGTCAAATCGTTTGATAATGATACCTCTATTTGCGATTCCATAACGGTATAATCTGCTGGCATAACTGGGATTGACAATCTGGATATTGGCTCTCTTTTATTTTGAGGGTCATAAGCAATTGCCGACGTACCCTGAATTTCATACATTGGATTGCCGTATGATAAATATTTTTCGTAAGGCGATACAAATTTTTTAGTTTCGGGTATGTAGTACATAAATTCGTGTGGAATAGGATATACAAATCTGTCTGGATTGATATCGGCAACATAGCGGTCTGTGGCTACAACTATTTGATATGGAATTTCGAGTTCTTTGAAAATAAAACCATAAAGTCCAAATATTTCGTTGGCATTCAATTTGAGTTTACCATCGTTCAAATCGGATATTTTTTTGGGTTTTTCGCCTTTCCATACAAAATCAAAATAGGTTTTGATGTGCTTGTCCAATTTCAATATTTTCTCGTCGGTAGTTAATCGATCAAGCTCTAAGTTTTCAATAAATTCACGGGCTTGATTTTTTTTGAAATATTCAAATGAAGGTTTTGCAAATCGTAATTTCATCAAACTAGGCCAATATTGATAAGAAGCACTTCCAGAAGGGTTCAAATTGTATATAATTTTTGCAATATTTTTAAAATTTTTGGCATTGTTTTCTTCTTTATAAGGTTCCAAATTTTTGGCCTGATACAATAGATCATTTCGTTTGCTCAAATTCTCAAATTCTGGTGTGGCTACTGTAAAAAATTCGGCTCCAGAATTGGTGGCTTTAAATTCTGCAAGCAATACAGGAATTTCTTTTTGATAAATATCTAGTGCATAAGAGGTAGGATTTTCTTTTAAAATAAAATAATATTCCAAAACATCTCCTGCTTCAACTCCTTCAAATACAATCGATTTTACTTTTTCGATTTCGGCTTCCACAATTTTTTCTTTTGGTATAATTTTAATGTCACCATTAGGTTTGATTACTCTGGCATGAAAATCACGTAAATCACGAATGTAGCCATTATCTTCGGCTTTTACTTTGTTGTATTTGTTAATTTCTGTGGCACTATTGATTTTTATAGCAAAATGGTTCATCACAAAACTTGCAAACGAGTAATTGCCAATGCGGGTATGAATCCATCGCTTGTCAAAAAGCACTACTGCGGGTTGGTTTTTATACTTTTCGGGTATGGTTTCAAAAGTTGGCTTTTCGTCCCAAGTATAGTTTTTTATTTCTTGTGCTTCTATTTTGATACAGCATATCAAGAGTAATATCAAAAGTATTTTTTTCATTTTGTTGTTGTTATTTGATAAATATTATAGATTGATTATATTGTTTGTTTAGTTTTTTGATAAAATTATTCCAATTTTCAAAATCTTTGGGTGCTATCATAAGCCCTTTGGTATAAACTTTTTGTTTGATTTGCAAACTGTTGTTTACTACTTTATAACTAATTTCAAAACCTCCTAACGTGCTGTCTTCTTTACTGCTTTCGGGCAAAAAATCTATTTTATACTCTTTTGGAAGGCTTATTTGATAATCAAATTCATGCTCAAAAAGGTATTCTTTTTCAATACTTTGCTTGCGATTTTCAATATCTATTGTTGCTTCAGCAAGTGGTTGAAACAACAAGGCTTTCAACAGTATTTTGTCGCCCACTTTTTTTGAGGCATGTTCGAGTTTGAGTGTGTATTTGGCTTTTGCGGGTTTTTCTAAATACTCATTTTTTTGGTTTTCTAAGATATCCAAATTTATTTTAGGATTGGTAGCAACAACCATATTTTTCCAAACTTCAACTTCTTTCTGATTTAATGCTGAAAGGGTGTGCAACAAATCACTTTTTTTGTACCCAATAAAGTCTGCATCAACCGTGCCCGTTAGGTTGTCCTCTTCCATTTGTAGTTGCGATTTGATCAGGATTTGATTGCTTTTTGGTAGCACTAACGGTACTTTTTCTACAATAAACTCGGTTTCGCTTTTACCAATCAAGGCCTCTTTCCCCTGAATCATGCTGCTAGGATACGTAAACGGACAAAATTTGTCTGTTGCGTCCAAATAAATCCTTTTACCATCCAATACTACCGAGGCAATCATGTGATTGTCCACAACAGGTGTTGGCACTTCCGAATAGGTATAGGGTTTGTCTCTTGTGCCAATCCAGGTTAAACTCGAATTCAAATTGGCATAATGCAGCATTTCGTTCAATAAATTGGCCATATCCTTACAATCACCATACAATTTTTGATAGGTTTCGCCAGCATCCCGTGGTATAAAACCACCCATCCCATATTCAAATGCCACATAATGAACGTTTTGTTGAACCCATTGAAATATGGCTTTTGCCTTTTCGGTATCGGTTTTTTGACCTTTAATCAATTCTAATGTTTTGGTTTTCAAATCATTCTGATTGGTTTTATTAATGTCTTTTACCAACGAATAATACCATTTGTATAACAAATCGGTACTACCCAAAAGGGTTTCTTTCTTGCCATCTAATTCATAATCTTTGATATAATAAATTAAATGTGGCACATGATAGCTCGAATTGGGCATCCCGGCCTCTTCTTCAAATGCAGGACTATCTTTCATTTCCCAACTATAAACATCAAAATCCGCTTCTTTTCTTTGCGAAAAACTAATTTTTTCTTTGTCATTTCCATAAATGGTATAACCAATATTGATTCCCGCACCCACTTTTATTTCAATTTTGGCTGATTGGGTTTTCAATTCATTCTGAAAATAAAATCCAGACAATAAGCGAGGATTTTTTTGCTTGATAATATACGAATAATCAACAATGTCGCCATCTTCTACATTGGGCATCTCAAAATACTTCACTTTGGCATCGCTATGAAAAATATTCTCTTGTTTCGCATCAAAACTGCCTACGTATGACCCATTGAGTTTGCTTTTTTTCTTTCTTTCATTATCATAAGTAGCACCTTTGATGTCTGTAATTTCCCGAAAATTATCATAAGGAATCCAAACCGAATAATCTTTTATATTTTTGCTTTGCCCTATTTTTCTCTCTTCTTCAACATATTTTTCAATGCTCAATTCTTTGTCTTTTTTAATGGTAACGACTTCATTACTAAATATTATTTTCGACTTTTCTTGCCCCATAACAACAGCCGAAAAAATAAGTAAAATAAATTTAAGTTGGTTTTTCATCTTTGTTTTTTTGATTCTTAAATACCTTTTCAAAAGTAATTATTTATAAGTAATTATTTTTTTTCAAAAATAGAATTTTTGTTATGATTAACAAAAATTATTTTAAAAAATTATTATTTTCAACCATTTATTTTGTATTTTTCCTCCCTATCTTGGATTAAATGCTAAAAAAGTACAAGTAAATGGAACCCAAATTACACAGAGGCTGTTTTGGGCGTTCCCACAAGGGTCGGGCTATCTGTTCCAAACAACTTTCATGGAACTCCAAAAGAAATATCATATTGTGAAATAATCTTTTTTGATTACCACATTCAGAAAATATAGAACACCCCTTTTGGGGGCTGGGGTCTTCTAATGGATTTCCACTGCTATCCCTAACGCAAAATAGTGCAAATAATAAAATTTAAACCTCCTTTTATATAAAAATCATGTTGAAATTAGAAAACTTTAATTATTTATAAGAACTTTGCAAACTAATTTCCCTAAAAAGAAATACCTCTTATAATGAAAAAGAAAATCGAAATATTAGCTCCTGCCAAAGACTTGCTTCACGGTATGGCCGCGATTAATAGTGGTGCCGATGCAGTGTATATTGGAGCACCACAATTTGGAGCCCGTTCCAATGCACACAATTCGATGGAAGATGTGGCGGCTTTGGTCAACTACGCCCATTTGTATCACGCCCAAGTTTTTGTGGTAATTAACACCATTTTGTACGACAACGAACTCGAAACCTGTCGCCAAATGATTTGGGAATTGTACCACATTGGCGTCGATGCCTTGATTATTCAAGACATGGCGATTATGGAAATGGAGCTGCCGCCAATCGTTTTGCACGCAAGTACCCAAGCCAATAACCGAGACCCAAAAAACATCAAATTCCTTGCTGATGCAGGGATCAAGCGTGTCGTTTTGGCTCGTGAGTTAAACCTTCACCAAATCAAAGAAATCAGCGAAACCACCGATGTCGAACTGGAATTTTTCGTTACGGGTGCTTTGTGCGTGGCATTCAGTGGCAATTGTTATATGAGTGTTGCCAATGGCGAACGCTCTGCCAACCGAGGTTCGTGTGCCCAAAACTGCCGTTTGCCCTACAATTTAATTGACGGTCATGGCGAAACCTTAATCAAAAACAGCCACTTGCTTTCCATCAAAGATTTTGATGTAACCGACCAAATCCCAAACTTGATTGAAGCGGGAATCGTTTCCTTCAAAATCGAAGGCCGTTTGAAAGACATGGTCTATGTTAAAAATAATGTGTCGTTTCTTCGCAAAAAAATCGATGCTTTTTTAGAACAAAATCCCAATTATACCAAAGCTTCTTCCGGGAAATGCACCTTCACTTTCGATTCAGAATTGAACCGTACTTTCAACCGTGGTTACACCGATTATTTCGTCAACGAAAGACACCAATCCATCGGCTCTTGGGAAAGTCCAAAATCCAAAGGGCAATACATTGGAAAACTGATTAAAACTATAGGTAATTCGTATGAAATCGAGAACGGTCATTTGCTCAACAACGGCGATGGTTTGTGTTTCATCAACGAAAACAACGAAGCCGACGGAATTTATGTCAACCGTGCCGAAAATGGCATTGTTTACCCAAATGTGCTCAAAGAAATCAAAGACGGCACCTTCATTTATCGCAACAACGACGCGGCTTTCATCAAAATTGTAGAGCGAGAAGACAGTGCCGTTCGAAAAATCAGCACCACTTTGGTTTTAACCGAAAACGAAACGGGTTTTGCACTCACCGCCACCGACGAAGATGGTTTTGTGAGTCAAGTCCAGTTGGAACACGCCAAAGAACCAACTAAAAATAATTTGTCCATAGAAGACAACATCAAAACGCAGTTGGCAAAAACGGGTTTTACGCCTTACACAGCAGACGAAATCACGATTCAGTTTTCAGAAAATTGGTTTTTACCGATTTCAAAAATCAACGAAATGCGTCGCACCGTTTACGAACAATTAACCGAAATTCGATTGGCAAATTACAAGCGAGAGGAACACCAAATCGTCAAAACTGATCATCCGTTTCCTGTTGATCAATTGGATTTTACCTATAATGTTGCCAATAAAATGGCACGCAAATTCTACGAACGTCACGGCGTTACCGAAATCGAAAAAGCCTTTGAACTCCAATGGGATCCAGGCAAATCGAGAGTAATGACTACCAAATATTGCATCAAATACGAACTCGAGCGTTGTCCAAAATACCATCCCGAGCACCGCGACAAAAAAGTCAAAGAACCTTTGGTTTTGAAACAAGGCGAACTCGAGTACAAACTCAAATTCAACTGCAAACCCTGCGAAATGGAAATCTGGGAAAAAGACGCCGAATTTGAAATTGAAGAAGAAGATTAAAATAGAGATACAAGATGAAAGAAGCTAGAAAAAAGAAGAGCGAAACCCGCTATTTGTTATCTGGAAAAAACAAAGCCATTTTACTTAAATCTGTAAAAGATGTAAAAGAAAATAAGGCTTTAATACAAAAAGAATTATTTCCAGAAGATTAATTTGGGCGTTCCCCAAGGGTCGGGCTTTCGGCTTTATCTTTTGTTTTTTTAAAGAAAAAAAACAAAAGGATATCGCCTCAATCCCTAACGCAGCCCCCGTTTTGAAAGACGTTTTTCGTAATAAATAAGAGGAAAACAGAAAGAAAAAAGAAGAAAGAGAAAAGAGTAAAGAGGAAAGAGAAAAATCTGTGCATCTGTGGCAAAAAAACCACGCACAAAAAAAAAATCCGTTCATCAGTGGCAAAAAAAAGCCACGCAAAAAGAAAAAAATCCGTTCATCTGTGGCAAAAAAAAGCCACGTAAAAAAGAATAAATCTGTGCATCTGTGGCAAAAAAACCACGCAAAAAGAAAAAAATCCGTGCATCAGTGGCAAAAAAAACCACGCAAAAAGAAAAAAATCTGTGCATCTGTGGCATAAAAAACACACAAAAAACATAAAACCATGAAAATACTACTATTAGGTTCTGGCGAACTAGGAAAAGAATTTGTAATTGCAGCCCAACGCATTGGGCAAACCGTCATTGCAGTGGACAGTTATGCCAACGCTCCCGCCATGCAAGTAGCCCATGGTTTTGAAGTCATCAACATGCTTGATGGCGAGTCCCTCGACCGCATTGTTGCCAAGCACCAGCCCGATTTTATTGTTCCCGAGATTGAAGCCATTCGCACCGAGCGTTTTTATGAGTACGAAAAACAAGGCATTACGGTAGTTCCATCTGCCAAAGCCGCCAATTTCACCATGAACCGCAAAGCCATTCGGGATTTGGCTGCCAAAGAATTGGGACTAAAAACCGCCAATTACCGCTATGCCACCAGTGGCGAAACCTTGCGTCAAGCCGTTGCCGAAATCGGGATGCCTTGTGTGGTCAAACCGCTCATGTCCTCCTCAGGCAAAGGACAATCGACCATCAAAACCGAAGACGACATCCAAAAAGCTTGGGATTATGCTGTAGAAGGCTCTCGTGGCGATGTGGTAGAAGTCATTGTGGAGGCGTTTGTACCCTTTCTTTCTGAAATTACCTTACTTACCGTAACCCAAAATAATTTGCCTACCTTGTTTTGTGCGCCCATTGGTCACAGACAAGAACGAGGCGATTATCAAGAAAGTTGGCAACCCGCTTTAGTATCCCAAAAAGACTTGCAAGAAGCCCAAGAAATGGCACAAAAAGTAACCCAAGCCCTTGGTGGCGCTGGACTTTTTGGCGTGGAATTTTTCTTGGCAGCCGATGGCGTTTATTTCTCCGAACTATCGCCACGACCACACGACACAGGCATGGTTACCCTTGCAGGAACACAAAATTTTAACGAATTTGAATTGCATCTTCGGGCCATTTTGAGTTTGCCAATTGCCGAAATTACTTTAGAAAAAGCAGGAGCCAGTGCTGTAATTTCAGCTTCTCAAAACTCAGAAAACCCAACTTTTAGCGGAATAGAAAAAATAGCCGCTTTACCCAAAACCGATTTTAGAATTTTTGGAAAACCTACTTCAAGACCGTACCGCCGCATGGGAGTAGCTTTGGTTAACGACACACTCGAAACCCCATTTACCGAATTGGTTGAAAAAGCAAAAGCAGCTGCACAATTAGTAGAGGTGCATGGGTAAAAAAAAACAAGGCAAATTCATTCATTTGCCTTGCTTAAAAAATTATTATACTGATAAAATTTACAAATAAATTAAAAAAATATAGTATTTATTTATATTTTAAAAAATAAGCAACTAAGATTGATTCTTTATTCTAATGAAGTATGACTTTTAAAGTTTATAGGTAACACCTATTTTCCCACCTGAAACGCCGCCACCGCCAAGTTCTAAATTGACACCAAACTTGTCGTTAAAGAAATACCTACCACCAACTTGCAAACCCAACTCCAAGCCAGAATTGTAATTAGAATTGGTAATGTTAGAAGTCCAATTATAATAACCTAGGTTAGCACCGCCATACAAATCCCATTGACTTGGAATTTGAAGTAATTCGTTAAAATGGTAATTACCATTAGCAACAATTCCTAAAGCGCTGTATTTGAATCCATTATCGGTTTTAGATCGATAAGACACCTCGCCACCAATGGTGATATTTTCCATTAATCCATAATCAAGCCCAGCATATACGGGAGTACCCCAGCTAGAGGTTCCAAAACCAGCATTTATTTGCAAACCACCTTTTTCGAGTGGGCTTTGAGCAAAAATAGATCCTGATGACATTAAAAATAGTCCAAAGTACATGAATTTTTTCATTATATTTTATTTTAAAGTTATAATAACAAAGATAGTTGCAATAATAAAATAAATAGGAAATTTAACATAAAAATAGGATAAAATTATGATTTACAACTTTTGGATATATGCTTCAAGTTGTTGTTTTTGGCTCAAATATTTGAGTTGCAAAGGGGTGTTTTCGCCCATTCTGTTATAATATAAAAAAGCTTTTTCGGCAAAAAATTTTTGATGGAAAACAGAAACATTGGGAACTTTAGGATATAATTGATGGAAAATCATTTCATAATAAGCTTGCCATTCTCGTTCGTTTTTATCTTCAATCCAAAGTTCATCAGATTTTTGCACAACATGAACCATTTCGTGAGCTAATAAATTGAGCATCAGTTCAAAAGGGAATTCAAACGTGTTTTCGGGAATTCGAATAATTTGAGGTTCGCCAAAAGTACCTTCGGTAGTCATTAATATAAAGTCGGGTTTAGCGGGTTCTCTAAGTTCAAAACCTTTGAAGTTATAATGATAAAGGTCGTATTCATCTAATAAATACAATGCGGCCTCAATCGTTTGTCCCGCTTGATGCAATGTTTGAATTGTTTGAATTTGTTCAGATAAGGTTTTCATAAATAATGTTATTACATACTAATTATTGACGACAAATTTAGTTAATCAAATGTAAAAAGGTTCAAAAAGGGATCAATTTATACAAAATATTCATGTAATAAGGTCTAAAATAACGATGAATTGGGCTTAAAAAAGAGGGTGTTTTTTTGTTGCAGCCCATTAAAAATCAGCAGTTCAGCTTATTTTTTGTATTTTTAAGACAATAAATTTTGTATTTAAAATATTAGTATTACTTTTGCACAATAAATATTGTAATCTAACAAAATTAAGTATGAAACATTTTAACAAATTATTTGTTGCTGCTGCAATGTTTGTGGGAGTAACTTCTCAAGCACAAGATAGCAACAATCCTTGGGCAATTAGCTTTGGGGCAAATGCAGTTGACACTAGAGTAAGTGCTGCAACTGGGAAAAAAGAAAAAATATCACAATTTTTTAACGCAAAAGACAACTGGAACATTTTACCATCTGTTTCTTATTTGAACGTTTCTAAATATGTTGGTGATAACTTTTCATTTGGAGTAACAGGATCTGTAAATAAAATTTCTAGATTCGTAAATCCAAGTGTAGGTTCAGGACCATATACCGTATCAAATCCTGGTGATTTGAGCTACTATGGTGTTGATGGAGTTGTAAAATATAGCTTTATGAGCTTGATCAAATCAAAAACTTTTGAACCAAGTGCACACATTGGTGGAGGTTATACTTGGTGGGGAGATGATGCAAGAGGAGGAACTGTAAATGGAGGTGTTGGTTTGACAATTTGGTTTACAGATGTAGTAGGTTTGTCATTACAATCTACATACAAACATTCTTTTGATGACAAAGCTACAAGAGGTGCTTCTGACAACTTGCCTGTTCACATGCAACACTTTGCTGGTCTTACTTTCAAATTTGGTGGTAAAGATACAGACGGTGATGGTATCTATGACAAAGATGATGCTTGTCCAGAAGTTGCAGGTACAAAAGAATTTAACGGATGTCCTGATACAGACGGAGATAAAATCATTGATAAAGATGATGCTTGTCCAGAAGTTGCTGGTATAGCTGCTTTCAACGGTTGTCCTGATACAGACGGTGACGGAGTTGCCGATAAAGATGACGATTGTCCAGAAGTTGCTGGTTCTAAAATGTTAAAAGGATGTCCAGATGCAGACGGAGACGGAATTGCTGACAAAGCTGACAAATGTCCTACTGTAAAAGGACCTAAAGATAACGCAGGTTGTCCTTGGCCAGATACTGACGGAGATTCAGTTTTAGACAAAGATGACAAATGTCCTACTGTAAAAGGGCCAGCTAGCAATAATGGTTGTCCAGTAGCTGTAGTTGATGGTGAAGTTTTGAAAAAATTAAACGACTATGCTAAAACAATCTTGTTTAACACTGGAAAATCTTCTTTCCAAGCTCAAACAATGCCTGTATTACAATCTATTACGGCTATCTTAAAAGAATATCCTTCTGCTAAATTCAGCATCGAAGGACATACAGATAGCGACGGTAAAGATGCTGCTAACTTGAAATTATCTCAAAATAGAGCTGCAGCTGTTGTAACTTATTTGACTCAAAACGGAATTGATGCTAGCAGATTGTCATCTGTTGGATATGGTGAAGCAAAACCAATTGATTCTAACAAAACTAAAGCTGGTAAAGCTAACAACAGAAGAGTTGAAGTAAAATTAGTAAACTAATTTTCTTAAAATATTTTTCTTAAAACGCTCCGATTATTCGGAGCGTTTTTTTTATATTTATATCGTTAAATTTTATATTCGTGGAAGACCTTACTTTTTTAGATAAATTAGCTACTTTTATCATTCAAAATTATTCGGACAAACTCATAAACACAACGATTGTTTTGCCCAACAAGCGTGCCAAAGTTTTTTTAATAGAAGCATTGAAACACAAAGTAACACAAAACATATTTGCCCCCGAAATCATTAGTATTGAAGATTTTATTCAAAACATTTCTGGAATTCGAACCATCGACCCCATAGAATTGTTGTTTGAATTTTATAGTGTATATTTATCTATTACCGATGTAAGCCAACAAAAATCATTTGAAATTTTTGCCAATTGGGCCAAAACACTCTTGCAAGATTTTAATGAAATAGACCGGTATTTGCTAGACCCAAATTATGTTTTGACGTATTTGAAAGATATAGAAGACATTAAAAAATGGGGACTTGAAGTTGAAAACAAAACCAGTTTGTTAGAAAGATATATCGATTTTTGGAAACTATTGCCTCTTTATTATCAATCGTTATACAAACATTTGTTGCATAACAAAGTGGGATATCAAGGGCTCATCTATAGAGAAGCCGTTTTGAATTTAGCCCATTTCAATACACAAACACCAAACCAATGTTTTGTTTTTGCAGGATTTAATGCCTTAAATGCCGCCGAAGAAAAAATTATTCAGTATTTGTTGCAAGAACAAAAAGCTACAATCTTGTGGGATGCAGACCAATCATTTTTAAATGACCCTTATCATGATGCAGGCCTTTTTATCAGAAGATTCAAGCAAAAATGGACTTACTACCAATCCCACCCTTTCGAATGGATTGTTGATGATTTTTCAAAACACAAAAACATTCAGGTTATTGGAACCCCAAAAACAATTGGTCAGGCTAAAATTGCGGGCAGTATTATTGAAAAAATTATTCATGAAAAAAAGCAAAATTTAGATAAAGTTGCCATCGTTTTGGGCGACGAAAACCTTTTGATTCCGATGCTATATGCTTTGCCCAAAAGCGTTGGAGCTTTGAATATTACAATGGGATTTTCTAGCAAAAACAATCCCGCACAACTATTGATTGCCAAGTTATTTAAAATGCACACCAATGCTATACATAGAGATTCTAAAAACTACGTATTGTATTACAAAGACGTATTGGAAATACTCACCCATCCGATGGTAGCAACTTATGCTGAAACGGCTGATTTGGTACGATTAATCAATAAAAATAATTATACTTTTATTCCACATAAAAATTTGTATCAACTGAATAAAAAACACACCGACTTGTTTTTATTATTGTTTCAAAAATGGGAGAATGGTTCAATACCCGTTTTAGAATCTATTGCTGATTTGTTGGTGCTAATTAAAAATAATTTGAGCGACGACATAGAGGCAGATAAAATAACCAAAACTTTTTTGTTTGCTATCCACAAAACCATCATCAAATTGATAAATTACTATACCAAACACACCGAAATAGACCATATAGAAACGTTAAACGCTATTTATAAACAAGTAATAGACCTAGCAGAGGTATCTTTTGAAGGGGAACCACTTAGTGGCTTGCAAATCATGGGCGTTTTAGAAAGTAGGGTGTTGGATTTTGATACGGTTATTGTAACGTCTATGAATGAAGGAAAATTTCCTGCAGGAAAATCCATGAATTCTTTTATTCCTTATGATGTTAAAAGAGAGTTGGATCTGCCAACATATAAAGAAAAAGATGCCATTTATACCTATCATTTTTATCATTTATTACAACGAGCCAAAAACATATACTTGCTATATAATACAGAAAGTGATGGCATAGATGCAGGCGAAAAAAGCCGTTTTATTACACAATTAGAGGTAGAAAAACTACCCAACCACCAACTTATACAAGACATTTATAGTCCTATTTTGCCACATACAACTACCAAATCTATTGAAATACCAAAATCGAATTTGGTTATGGAAAGGTTAAAAGAAATGGCTATAATCGGTATTTCGCCTACAACATTAACAAGTTATATCCGAAACCCATTAGATTTTTATTACCAAACCATTTTACGAATCAAAGAAGTCGAGGAGGTAGAGGAAAACATTGCTTTGAACACTTTGGGTACGATAATTCACGATACTTTAGAGGTATTATACACACCATTTTTGAACAAGTTTTTGTCGGAAAGTGACATCTTTCAGGCTATAAATCGAATGGATGCCGAAGTGTTGAAACAATTTCAAAAAGTGTATAAAGAAGGCGACATTAAACATGGTCGTAACTTATTGGCATTTGAAGTGGCTAAAAGAAATGTACTGAATTTTTTGAACCTAGAGTTAGCCTCTATCAAAAAAGGCGATGCAATAAAAATTATGGCATTAGAAACCGAACACAAACGCATTTTAGAACACCCATTGCTTCCTTTTCCAATTTTGTTGAAAGGTAAGGTTGATCGAATAGAAATACGTAATCAGGTTGTTCGAATTATAGATTATAAAACTGGAAAAGTCGAAAAAACAAACGTTACCTTAAAATCATGGGAAGGATTGACAACAAATATAAAAAATGATAAAATTATTCAAATTTTGATTTATGCTTATTTGTTTGAAAATCAAATTATTGACAATCAAATGGAAGCCGGAATTATTTCTTTCAAAAATATGAAATCGGGTTTTTTACCATTTGCATTTAAAGAAGAAAAAGAGATTAATACCGTGATAGACTCAGACATAATGGCTTGTTTTATAGAAGAAATAGTACTATTATTGCAAGAAATTTTTAATCAGGACTTACCTTTCAAAGAGCCTATTTAAGGTTCATTGAAAAACAAAACCAATGCGTCTAACAATTCCAATTTGTTTTCAATTAAACTGACATGTCCTCCCTCCAGAACAACCATTTTTGTAAAAGTGTTTTTGAGGGATTTTTTTTGTTCCTCGATAGGTAAAACACTATCGTTTTGACCTAGTATTACCAATTTTTTGTAATTTTTTTCTTTTAATATAAAAACCCTGTCCTTCCGAATTTTCATCCCTTCTAACGATGCTATAATGCCCTGAACAGGCGTTTGCAGTGCTTCTACTTTGAGTTGTTCTATGGCTGCCGTAAAATGAGAACGTGCTTTTTCGCTAAATAAATTATGAATACACATACTTATATACGTTGGACAATCTTTTTTGATTAATTGTATGGCTCGGTTTCTGTTTTGTTGGCGTTCCTCGCTGTCGGGCAAGGCGGTAGAGTTGAGTAAAACCAAACTTTTTACCCATTGTGGCATCAAATCTGCAATAGCTAAAACGACATAACCTCCCATAGAGTGGCCTACAAAATGAGCTTTTTCAATTTCTAAATGTTTCAATAATTCGATAACCATAGCAGCATTTTCTTCCATTGTATGTATGTATCCAAGACATTCGGATTGTCCATGTCCAAGTAAATCGATGGTAATTACTGTATGTAGAAAAGACAAATTGACAGCATGAAAATGCCAAATCGATTGATTTTCAAGAAAACCATGAAGCAAAACAATAGCAGGCCCCCTTCCTGATAGGGTGTAGCTGATAGCGGTATTTTTATAATTGAAAGTAGGCAAAATTTTTTAGGGCAAAATTAGTTTTTTTATAATTAAAATAAAAAAATAAAAAAAGTAAAAAAAAAGTAGGATTAATAAAAAAATAAATTATATTTGCTCAAGAATAACCTTGCTTTTCTATTTATAGAAATGATGATGTATCGTCATCGTTGCATGTTTGTAAGACATACTACACTACATACTATCTTTATGGTGAGAAAGAGTACTATACGT
>NZ_MUGT01000027.1:93114-119721 GCF_002217205.1 Flavobacterium branchiophilum NBRC 15030 = ATCC 35035
ACGTATAGTACTCTTTCTCTGGAGTTGATAGATATAGTCCTTAGTAAATACGAAGGTTACGCTCTTATCCCTATTTGTAAGTAAATTATAAATAGGGATTTTTTTTTAATTATTGATTTTTAAAAAATACGATTGTGGCATTGACAAGACAACAAATTTATGACAGGATAAAATCCTCTTCAAAAGATAGTTACATACTAGAAGAGATGAAAAGAATTGGATTTTGGGAAAATTCTGAAATACCATCGGTGCCAGAACAATTGATTGCCGAAGAAACCGCACTGCAAAAAACATTGAATCAATTGCTGGCACAGGACAAAAAGTACAGCGATCAGGAAGCCATGTTGAGGGCGATGCGAAAACAACGCATGCAGGAGTCTAAGCAAAAACGGGACATTAATAAACAAAAACGGGCTCAGAAAATCATTGAGAAATCAGAAAAATGGCTGCAAGTCAATCAAAAACAAATGATTTATTTGGGCGAATCTGTGTCAAAAGGATTGCAAAATGAGCAACATAACCCCATACTTCTTTCAAAATTTAATTTAGATTTTTTTGAAAACATCTATGATTTTTCTGTGCAATCTGGATTTGATTTGCCAACCCTAAAATATTTGGCATACAACAGAAAAGTATCCAAATCAACACACTATCATGTATTTGAAATTCCAAAAAAATCAGGTGGCACCCGAAAAATTACTGCACCAAAAACCAAGTTAAAAGCATTTCAACTTTGGATTTTAGAACATATTTTGAATAAAATTGTTGTAGCCCCTATGGTTCATGGATTTGTTCAAAACCGTTCTATTGTGAGCAATGCAAACCAACATGTGCAAAAAAATGTGGTTTTGAATTTAGATTTGAAAGACTTTTTTCCTTCTATTTCATACAAAAGGGTCAAAGGTTTGTTTCGAATTTTTGGATATTCGGAATCAATGGCAACCTTATTGGCGTTGGCTTGTACAACGTGCGATATAGAAAAAATCCAAATAGATGGCGAAACGTATTATGTTCAAAAAGGGCCACGCTATTTGCCACAAGGCTCGCCAGCAAGCCCCGCCATTAGTAATTTGATCGCTTATAAACTAGACAAACGTTTGCATGGACTGGCCTCAAAATATGGTTTTACCTATACACGATATGCCGATGATTTGACTTTTTCAGGAAACGAAGAAGCAGCGCAATATATGGGTAAATTTTTGTGTTTTGTCAAAAAAACGATCAAATCTGAAGATTTTGAAGTAAATAACGATAAAACATCGATTATGAGACCGTCAAATCAACAAAAAGTTACAGGTGTCGTTGTAAATAAAAAGCTAAATATCGACAGAAAAAGACTCCGACAATTTAGGGCTTTGTTGCATAATATTGATCAAAATGGTTGGCAAAACCAAACTTGGGGCAAAGCCATACATTTGATCAATGCTGTTGAAGGTTATATTCAATTTGTAAAAATGGTTGATGCAGCAAAAGGGGCCAAATTTCACCAAACTCTTTTGAACATTATTGCCAAACACGGCCGACCAATTATTGAAAGTAAAATAATGCAAGTATCAAAAGCGGCTACTCCCGAAGCTCCAATTGTTGAAAAAACAATTTCAAAAGCTACAACCGACAAACAAACAGATTGGTGGAACTTATTTTAAAGCAAACAAGATGAAATTAATAAAACAAGTAAAATTATTTTTCTTTGAAGGCAAATCAGATAAAGTTTATGAAATAGATTTATGCGAAATCAATCCAACGGCTTATGTTGTCAATTTTAGATACGGCAGACGTGGTGCCGCTTTGAAAGAAGGGACCAAAACGCCCGAATTTGTAAACCATCAAAAGGCATTGGACATTTTTGCAGCATTGGAAAACGAAAAACGAAAAAAAGGCTACCAGTCTGAAGTAGAGGTGTTTGTAGCATTGCCAACACTGTCCAACACTAATGAAGCTACTCCCAAAAGTAGGATTTTAAAACGATTGGAAGATGCAGCAGCAGGCCAAAACTCTTTTAAAACCGTATGGAAAACCTCACGAGTAATATGGAAAGCTGCAATGCTAAACATTACAGAAGCAGTACCTTATATTTTGAAAATAGCTACAAAAGGCGATGAAATGCAGTTGTACGCTTCGTTATATGCCTTGATGACCCTAAAGGCTCAAAATGCTATACCACTGTTTGAAAGTATGGCACACGGCAACCGCCAAAAAGACTATATTAGATATTTGAGTTTTGAGGCTTTATTGCAACTTTCAGATCCAACCGAGCATCAAAAAACCATTGACAGTTTGATGGAATTATTGCCCGATACCATCAAAGACCACATAGACGACGGGCAATATACTATGATAGAACAATATTATACTCATACTATTGCAAAAGAAATGCCTGCAAAAGAGTTGCCCATATTGTATTTATTATCTACTGATTATCAGTCATTTGTACCTGTTTTTAAAAAAATATTAAGCACAATTCCTTTCAAACCACCTTATTTTAAAAGTATTAGAGCCATTTTTAAATTGGCCAAATTTAAAAAAGATTACCACATCTTGTCGTTGCTGTTTTATTGTTTTGAAAAACAGCAACCTATGTATTTTCGAACGGCAAGTTTGGACCCTAATGCGTATCAAACCCAACAGTATATTGATGCTTTAGATTCTAGTATAAACTTGCATAAAGAGTATAAAAATGCCAACTGTCAAATTGGTTTTTCTCAGTTTACCAAATACTTTTTTCAGAAAGACAGTGTGTATTTTTTGAAAAATTTAGGGATGCAAAACGTAGCGGCAGATTATTTAAAATTTGCAGTGAATGTGTTATTGCATTTTGAAGAATCAGATTATACCCCGTCAAAATCTAAATTGTTAAGTGATTACGGTACTTACAATTATGACAAAGGCCGCTATTATTATACCATGGTGGACTATCCAGAGTGTTCTCATTCTTATTTATTGACCTATATATTATTTGGCAATGATACTAATAGAATTATGGATAAGAAATGTCAGTTTTATACAAAAAAAACCGTTTATTCGAGCAAAGATTATTATTTCAATATCCAGAAAGCTACTGTTGTTGCACCAAATGGAACAACAGAACAAGGAGCCACAGATGCATCGCAAAAAAAAGCATCAGTTTTTGAAAGTGTATTTAGTACTATCAAAACAATTTTTGACAAGACTAAAACACCAGAACCCTCGTTAATAGTATCAAAACCTACTGATGAAGCACCTAAAAAACCCCAAAGTTTGGCCATGTTTCCTCATTTGTGGGAGGCCTTTCCTGAGGCATATTTGCAACTTTTGGCCCAAGCCAATATGAATTTAATTGTAGATTTTGCATATCAAAACATTAAAAATAATGTTCAATACCACGAATTTATATCCAAAATAGATACTTCGTTGATGCTTATTTTATTGGACAGACCATTTGAAAAAGCACAAGAAATGGGCTTTGAAGTGCTTGAACACAACCAACAAAACATTGGTACAGATGCTGTATTGGTTGGCAAAATATTGGATGTAAAATCGGAAAAAGCCCAACTGTTGGCTCAAAAGATGATTCTGAATCAACAGTCTTTTTTTACAAATCACATCGATTTTTGGCTAACCGTTATATTCAATACCAAATCTAATTTGAACCAATTTATACACGAGTTGATACACAACAGTCGATTGACCGAGGTACAAAAAGAGGCCATTTTAGGAAAAGCCGTTGTGGCACTTATGGGTTTTGAAAACAATGACGACCACAACCAAAGGGCTATTATAGTAACCGACAGGCTCAAAATGATGGCTTACGAAAAAATGTCGGGTATTAGTTGGGAAATCATTTCTCAATTATTGGTGTCCGAATTGGAAAATAATACCTTGTTGGCTAGCGAAATTTTAATGGCCAAATCAAAAATAACACAGGCCAACGACCTTCCTATTGGAATCATTCAGTTGTTATTGCAAAATGACGAAATCCGAATTAGGTCCAATGGTTTGGAGCTGTTAAGGCAATATGAAAGCAGCACATTGACCCAAAATTGGACGGCTTTTTTACATCTATTTGAATCTGCTCATCAAGAAGTGGTTGAATCGTTATTTGAACTTCAAAACATCGACCGAAATAACCAAGATATTCAACTTCGATGGGTAGAAAAAACCATTTGGCTATTGGTTTCAAAAGAACATTTTGAAGGGGCGTATTCTATATTTAGAACTTTTATAAAATCTGCTGATGTTTTGATTATCAATAATTTACATACAAAATGGATCATCAAATTGTTATTGGCCTATCATAAAGAAAATGCCTTGTTAGGATTTGAACTTTTGCAAAAGCGATTGGATTTTGATGCTTTTAGCATGAAGCAAATTGTGGCCTTGGCAAGTCATGAATTTTTAGACGTTAGAAAATGGGTTTGGCAATATTACAAACAACACACCCATAGAATCAAGCAAGAAAAAAAGGTTGCACTTACTATTTTGGACGCTTCGTGGCAAGACAGTAGGCAGTTTGCATTTGACTATTTCAGGACCCATTTTACTGCCACAGACTGGGATGCAGCATGCCTTATTGGCATAGTAGATGCCGTTCGTCCAGATGTGGAACTATTTGGTAAAGAGCTTATTAGCTTGTTTTTTGATCAAAAAGATGCCCCAACTTATTTGTATCAATTAAGCCAACATCCAAGCCGTAATATTCAATTGTTTGTAACACAACTATTAGAAACATATTTAGACGATAGCCCCAAAAGTTGGCAAGCGATGGCCTATTATTTTAAATCGGTTTTAACAAAAGTCAATCAATCGAGGGCTGCCAAAAATAGAATTTACCAACTTTTGTATCAAAAAGCTACCCTTTCGGAGGATGTAGCCACCATTGTAGCCACTATTTTAGACGAAGTTTCGGCTACCTCAAGCATACAAGACAAAGCAACGTGTATTGACTTGCTTTCAGATTTGAAAAAACGCTATCCAAAACTAGCTATTCATTTACAAATAATATAATGATATGGAATTTAATTATAAATTTTCTAAAAGCTCGCAAATAGACAACACCAATTCGCAAACAAACATGGCTTTTGCTCCAGATTTGGAACGGGATCCTACTTTTTTTGTAGGTAAATTAAATAAAAAAAATCCTTTCAGAGAGGCCATTTCGGCTCTGCACGATGTGGTGGTATCGGATTTGAGGTATAAACCAAAAGACCGAACGGCTTATAAAGAATGGGTTGTGGGGCAAGAAAAACTTTGGTTGAGTGATTTTATGGCAGAATATCAAATAGAAGAAATTCGAAAAAATATTCAACAAGTAAAGCATCGATTATCAGAAATTTATAAAGATAGAGACCGCTTACTAGGACCTTTTAATAAAGCAAAACAACAGTATTTTGATTATTTGTATCGCAATGATAAAGACGCATGGTTTGTACTGGATCCTGTGATAACGGTACATCCAGACGAAGTGTTTTTTGAATGTTTTAGTCAAGACGAATCAAGTTATGGTAAATTGAGTGCCAATTACAATGTGTTTGACGATATTGAAGATTTTAAATGTGGTACAACCAATATAGATTATTCTGAAAATTTGTATCATGAATTTCAAAAAATAAGAGATTACAAAGAAACTATTTTCAAAATAGATCCCTCTGGATTTGAGGCTCAAACTACCAACGAAAATGTTTTTAAGGAAATGAAAATAGATTTGCCCGACTCTTGGGTAAGAGGTTTTTTGCAGGTAAGTGCAGCCATGACTTTGCCAACCACTAGTTTTTATTTGCATCCCATGGATATACATGGTATTTGTCAGTATTTGCGAAGATTTCGTGAAACAAAAGGCCCTCGGGCTATGCGATTTGTACTAGAACCAGGGCAACCTATACAAGTGGTTTTTGAACCTTGGTTTGAAACGATTACTTTTCATAGATCGGTGTATCAGGGCGATACATCCAAAACCATTCGGATTTGGGGTCGTAGGAGGCTACACATTTTGGAACGCTTGATACCAATTGCCAAACGATTTAAAGTCAGTTTGATGGGCAATGGGTTGCCGTCTTTTTTTATGGCCGATTTGGGCGACATGACTTTTACATTAGGCCTTTCGGGATGGACCAACAACGATTGGAGCAAGGCAGGAAATTTTGATTTGATGGCTCCTCGAGGCCATGTTTCGGCAAATATTCGCAATACAGTTTTTGAAAGTCTCAAACAAAATTGGTTTGCAACCACAACCGACTTAGCAAAGCACTTACAACTTGAATCGGCAACCGTAGCTGCAGCTCTAACGGCCTATACACAGGCAGGCAGGGTAATGTATGACATGAATTTGGGTGTGTATCGATTGCGAGAACTAACACAAGAGCCTTTGAATTTTGAGCATTTCAGATTTGCATCAGAACAAGAGCAAAAAGCCAATCATATTATTGAAAATGAATCGATTAAGGTATCTAAAAATATAAAAAATAACGAATTAGAATTGCAAGGTGTTATAAAAATAAAAAATTATACTTACAAAGTCAATGCTGTAATAGACAAAGACCAACGATTGATTTCGGGCGAATGTCAGTGTCATTTTTATATGAACAATGGATTAAAAAAAGGCCCTTGCGAACATTTGATTGCTGTACGAATGGCGGCACAACAACCTTTAACCTTTTGATATGATAAGCATACTTCCTGCAACTTCCAATGATTTGGAAACATTGTGCCAGTTGGCAATTAACATTTTTTCGGACACTTTTGAATCGAATAATACTACTGAAAATTTGAATGCCTATTTAGCATCACATTTTACACCAGACCAATTGTTTACGGAGTGGAGCAACCCCAATTCGTTATTTTATATAGCTTTTGACAATCAAAAAATGATTGGTTTTATCAAATGTAATTTTGCAACGGCTCAAACAGAACCAAACGATAATTTAGGCATGGAACTGCAACGGATTTATGTTTTGAAAAGCTATCACGGACAGCAAGTTGCCCAACGCTTGATGGACCAAACCGTGGCCGTAGCAATACAACACAAGGCCCAATACATTTGGCTAGGTGTTTGGGAATTTAATACTAAAGCCATACGGTTTTATGAAAAAAATGGCTTCAAAATTTTTGACAAACATCCCTTTACAATGGGCAACGAAGTTCAAACCGATTATTTGATGCGAAAAGAATTAGTATGATGGTTTTTGTAATAAAAATAGTGTAAAATATTTAGATGTTGTTTACTAAATGTAAATATTGATCACGTAATGAATTTTACATATACAAATTTTAATTTTAGCGTAGGAAAACGGTATTTAAATATTTATTGTTTTTAGAAAACAAATTAAAACCTTAATTGTAGATTTAGTTTAAAATATAATTCACCATCTTTTTCTAAATATAATTTTCCAAATCGATGCCTTGTTGTTGAAGGAGTGTCTAATTTAATGTTTTCAAAAAGATAATTTTTTAAGTTGTCCAATTCTATGATATGAAAACCTACACAATCTCCATTGTTTTTCATTACAATTGTACCGTTTGCTTCGTACGAACCATTCCATTTAGTACCTGCAAAAAAGCCTAATAGTATATCAACTAATAATTTTTTGATTTTCGTTATTAGTAGCGTTTTTTTGTCAATATCATTTGTATTTTCCAATAAATTATTGCAAATATCAACTAAAGAAGAAGTTCTTTCTTTATAAAAACAAAGCAAAAGTTGTCCAATTAATGTAGGCATCTCACTATCGACCATACGTAAATTAAAATCCATTGTATCTCTTTCAGCACCAATATATTGAAAATTCCCTCCTAATTCTTCAATTTTGTTTAATCTATCTTTTAGTTTTGTCGGTGTGTCAATGGCATTGATTTCGTCAATATATGTTTTGTTTAGTCCATTTATTTTAAAAATAAAATTTGTGTTTCCTGATGCGTTTAACAATGTTGGTTTACTTCCTAGGTAAGATTTTATTCCAAAACCTTCATTTTCTTTTTGAATATATAAATTTTCAATATCTAATAAGATGTCTGCTTTTTGATTGCTATTTCCTCCCTTTATAACATTAAAACCTAAGGTATCTTGGATAATATTAAATTCTGGTATTTCAAATGTTTGGGAATTATCTTTTATTTTTGATACGAGAAGTTTAATGACATCAGTATTAATAATTTCAGAAATAGTCACATTTTTTTCACTATTATTTACTTTATTTTTTACCGTAATAGTTGAAAGATTGGAAAGTAAAAAATCATAATCTAAATTATGTGTTGTAATTTTATTTATTTTTAATGAATTTGTATTTGCATTCAACTTTTCATCTGACAAGGATAATTTTTTATCTAATAATAATTTAATAAAAACAAGTAACTCTGTCCATTCACCTTTATTCTTAGTTGATTTTAAATTCGTTTTTTTAGGAGTTAGATTATTTAAGTGTTCTAAAATGTTTTTTGCAACTGCTTCAATTGCATCTACGGCAACACTATTACCAAGCTGTTTAATGGCTTGTGCAGGTGTAACTGGAAAAATAAAATCATCTGGAAAACCTTGCATCTTTTTGGCTTCTATATATGATAATCGCCTTAATTTGCCATCAACAATGTAATTATCCCAATTTCTTCTGTCATCAATATTTGAACCTCTACCGCCAATTCTAATTGTAAATCCAATTTCTCTTGTACAATTGCCGCCCCAAACATCACTCATATTGTATTTTAATGGTACTGGAGACGGAAAGTTGAAACTTTTCATAAAATCTTCGTCTCTAAAACCAACTATAAATGCTCTTGGACGTAATTGTGGAAGTCCGTAATCTGATGCTTGAACAATTTTGAAATAAAATGAATATCCTAACTCGTCTTCTAGTATATTTCTAATTATTTTAAAAGTTTTTCCTTCGTCATGTGTTATAAGTCCTCTAACATTCTCAAGAAAAAAAGCTTTAGGTTTTTTTACCTCTAATATTTCAGCTATGTTAAAAAATAAATTTCCTCTTTCTGAATTATGGTTATCTTCAAAGCCACGTTTTTGCCCTGCTTGGCTAAATGGTTGGCAAGGAAAACCTGCACATAGAATATCAAAGTCGGGTAAGTTTTTTGGAGTAATTGTTCTAATATCCTTATTAAACAAATTGTTCTCAAACAATTTTGGGCTTATTTTTTTGTAGTTTGCTTCGTAAGTCTGTCTTGCAAAATCATCTATTTCAGAAGCAAAAACGCATGTCCCCCCAAGTCTATGTAAAGCTAAATGAAAACCTCCAATTCCTGCAAATAAGTCAATAAATGTAAATTCACTCTTCATTATAATTGTCAATTAAATTATGCCGTAAAGTTACACTTTTTTCCTTAAAATCATGTTTTCTTTGTTTGCTGAAATAACTTCTTGTTTTTAGAAAATATCTTTTGAATCTTATTATTTTCATTTTCGTTTGCTTTTATTAGTTCTGAAAATGTTTAAAATTTACTAATCGAATCCTAATTTTTACATTTTATGATTTGAATTTAAGCATATTATGTTTTTTGGACTATACAATTTGCATGCTACAAATAATTTATAGACCGTTATAAAAATGCTAATATTTCAATAAAAAATTTTGATTACAAAAAATTAGTTGTTATTTTGTATTTTCATTAAAAAAATAAAAATCAAATGTTACAACGTTCGTTAATAGCCTTATTTGTAGTATTCATATTGGGAAGTTGTGCCAAAAGAGGCACTATTACAGGCGGTGCAAAAGACACGATTGCCCCAATTTTGAAAATGAGTTTTCCAAAAAACGGCAGTACCAATTACAAAGGTGGATTAATAACCCTAACTTTTGACGAATATGTAAGAACAAAAGATTTGAACAAACAGCTCATTGTGTCGCCACCGCTTGACCATTTGCCTGAAATATTGCCATCAACAGCCAGTAAAGAATTGACTATCAATATAAAAGACACGTTAAAACCCAATACAACGTATAGTTTTAATTTTGGACAAAGCATTCAGGACAACAATGAAAACAACCCCATACAACAATTCAAATATGTTTTTTCGACAGGAAGTTATTTGGATTCCTTACAATTGAAGGGGACAATCAAAGATGCTTTTGACCGAAAAGTAACCAACTTTGTATCGATTATGTTGTATGAAATCAATTCAAAATATACCGATTCTGTGATTTATAAAAAAAGTCCGTTGTATATTACCAATACATTGGATAGTTTAAAAACATTTACTTTTGATCATTTAAAAAAAGGAAAATATTTGTTAATTGCGTTAAAAGACAAAAATAACAATAATAAATTTGATCCAGCTGATGAAAAAATAGGATTCCAGACTAAACCCATTACTATTCCAAACGACACGGTGTTTGAGTTAGAATTGTTTAAAGAAAAAAGGCCATTGAAAATAGCAAAACCCAAACAACAGTCGGGCAATAGCCTCTTGGTGCCTTATGAAGGAATGCCCAAAGGAGGACAGTTTACACTGAAAAACCGAGACCACACGATTCCCATTGTGGTAACAAAAATGCCACAAAAAGATTCGTTACTAATTTGGCATCAGCCCATAAAAACAGATAGTTTGTGGATTTCTTACGAAAAAGAATCGTACAAAACATCGTTTAAAATCCGTATAAAACCCGAAAAAAGAGATACTCTAAACCTAGAATCGCTGCAAAAAGGCAGTTTGTCGTTTAGAGACGATTTAGTGCTTCGATCAAGTACACCAATAAAAAAGTTTGATGTGTCTAAGATGAAGCTTATTAATAAAGACTCTACCCAAGTTTCATTCAAAACAGAATATGACGAATGGCAGCAAGAACTTAAATTTGTGTTTAAAAAAGAACCTCTCGAAAAATACACCCTTTGGTTAGAACCAGGGGCCATTACAGATTTATTTGACAAAAACAACAGCAAATCTTCTTTTAAAGTTACAACACAAAACACGTCGGATTATGGAAATTTGAGCTTAATTTTGCAAAACGTCCATCGATTTCCTGTTATGGTGTCGCTTACAGACGACAGTGGAGCAGTAAAATACACGGCTTATTCAGACAAAGACAACCGTTTGGAGTTCAATTTGATAGATCCTGCAAAATATACGTTGAGACTCATTTATGACGACAATCGGAATAGAGAATGGGATGCTGGCCATTTTTTAAATAAAACACAATCTGAAGAAGTCATTTATTTTCCAAAACTAATTGATATCCGAGAAAACTGGGACGTAGAGCAAGTTTTTGATTTGAATCAAGGCGAAAAATAAAGCTCCATTTGGATTAATAGAGTAGAAGCGACCTATTAAAACACCCTATTTTACGTGATGTATGAGTTGCCTTTTATTGGTAAAGTGCAACAAAAGCAGACTAAATAGGCATCAAAATAAAATCATTTTTTCTTACAATAATAACTTAACCCAACTTGCAGCAAACCATCGTCTGTTTTCCATAAACATTGGGTTTCAGTTTTTTTGAGTCCCGATTTGTGCACTACAGATTTTCGTTTTGTGAAGGGGTAATTTTATATTTTAGCTTGGCATAAAATTCTTTTACTTTTGCTTCTTTGTATCGTCTCATCTAAATCATTTCATCATCATTATTTTGACCATAAAGTTGTGATGACTTTTTTGCTGTTTGAGTTGATATCTTATCGTATTTACAAGCCAGTAAGCCAAAATACCCAGATGTACATGTGCCATTATTGCATCAACATTTTTATGATAAATTGTCCAAAGCGATAATTCGTTTTTATAAAATAAGAACCCATTCTTGAGCGGAGCTCCTGTTCCTAAAGGATCTAATCCAAATAGATCAACTAAATAATTACTGTTCTTGGTATATGAATAAAAATTTGGGTTACCTCCTTTTAACCCAATCGGGTCTTGAGAAATATACAAACCACTATCAGGGTTGTAGTAACGAAACCTATTATAGTACAAACCAGTCTCTACATCTTCATATTGCCCAAGCTGGCGGAAAGGTATAAAAGAACGTTCGCCACGCAAGTTACGCAAGTTTCCGTAAATGTCATAGTCCGTTTCCCAAATAAGGTTTCCTTGGTCATTGTAGGCTTGTATAGGTCGTCCAATGTAATCATTGATGATGCTGTATCTTTCTCCGTTTTGTATTTTAGCACAAGGAGCAAAAGAGCCTTCTTCATAAACCCATGTTATTAAATCTTGTATAGGTTCTTTTGTATTATATAAAAGTTCACCCTCGTTGTCAATGGTAAGTTTTGGTCTTTCTTTTTATAATTCGACATCTATTTTTATAAACACTAAATCTTCAATATTATTTATTTCTATTAATCTTTTAAAATTCTCTGATGCTATGATATATCCTTTTCCTGCTTTAAATAAATCAAATTTTGGAGTATAATTTAATATTTTTATTTTCTTCATTTCATCTTTAAAAATAACTCTTGGTTGTGTTTCTAAATCTAAACTATAATATTTTTTTTTTATTTGTGTTTTCAGATTTTCATCATGTAAACCTTCTTCAATATAGTTATAAGGCTCTCCATTTTTTGGGTAAATAAATGGATCATTAGCTTTAAAGTCCCAATTTTCCCAATCTAAATTGACAATTTTTATTAATTTAGTATCGTGATACTTTTTTACTCCTTTAATTTTATTAACCGAGATTAAACCCATAATATCTTGACTTATTACTAAATTCGTAGAATTTGCTGTATAAATCTCTGGAATATTAATTCCAACTCTTTCAATTTTATGAATTTCAATATCATTAAAATTCTCATCCATTACAGTTAACAATCCAGAGAATAATATATCTCCATAATCGCCCCAAGGCATCTCTTTATTTTTTAATATAAAATATTTCATTTTAACCTTTACATTTAAATTTAGTCTTTGTTTTTCGTTTATATTTTCTAGCAAAATCTCTTGATGATTTAGGGATATTAAAATCTTTCATCATTTTTTTAAGTTGGTTTTGAATGTCTTTTTTAGTAAAATCATAATCCATATCTTTTGCCCATTGTTTAAATGCTTCATTCCATTTTCCACCACCTGCTCCTTTATGAATAGCTTTATGTAATCCTTCTTCAATGAATGCTCCTTGTCTATTAATATAGTTGTTAGCATTTTTTGTTATCTGGTTTAATTGTTTCATAAAATCAGGGTTTTTCATCATCTCTTGAGGTATTAAATGATGCCAAGGCATTCCTGCTAGCCCAAAAATATCTACTTCAGAATTTGAATCAAACACATATCCATAAAAATTTGGGTTACCTCCTTTTAACCCAATCGGGTCTTGAGAAATATACAAACCACTATCAGGGTTATAATACCTAAACCTATTATAATACAACCCAGTTTCTACATCTTCATATTGCCCTAATTGCCTAAATGGTATCAAAGAACTTTCGCCGTGCAAGTTACGCAATTGTCCGTAAATGTCATAATCTGTTTCCCAAATTAATTTGCCATCTTCGTTGTAGGCTTGTATGGGTCTGCCGATGTAATCGTTTATGATAGAAAATTTAGCCGTTTACCAATCAATTATTTTGCATTTACCAATTATTTTTTTGCCATCCAAAAAATCGAATTCAAAATTATCTATTAAAATATTTTTAGGTGAATCTCTAACTAAAAAATCAACCTTTCCAATAGTTTCATACCCTTGCTCACATGGAGGAGTCTCGAATTTGAATATTAAACTCCAACTATTCCCTTGTATATTATAGATTTGAGTATATAATTCTAAGGCATTTGGCAGGTGTCTGATTTGTCCATCGAATACCTTTCTGTCCCAATCAATTAAAACATCTTTCATATTAATTGCATTTTACTCTTTGCGAATTAATACTTATAACCGATGTTGCTTTTTTGTTTAAATCATCAACATCTATTGCCCTTGCTCTTCCAATTCCATCATGTTTATCACCCGCAATAAAAGCATTTTTAGCTATATCATCATCAATTTCAAAACCTACAACATAAAATTTAGAATCGGTTCCATGCCCCATTGTATGTCCCCATTTTACAGCATCATCATAGCTTTCAGCAAACCATTTAGAATACATATTACCTTTACCATCCCAACCATTATTTTTTATATCAAAAAACTCTTCTCGAGACATTGATCTAAATAATTCCATTAACCCAAAAACATCCACCCAATTATTCGAGTCGTGAACATAAGCATAAAAATTAGGATTATTACCTGCCAACCCAATCGGGTCTTGGCTTATATACATCCCACTTTCAGGAGAATAATACCTAAACCTATTATAATACAACCCAGTTTCTACATCTTCATATTGTCCTAACTGGCGGAAAGGTACAAAATTTCTATCTCCTTTTAGGTTTCTTAATTGTCCGTAAATATCGTAATCGGTTTCCCAAACAATATTACCGCTTTCATCATAACATTGTATAGGTCTGCCGATGTAGTCGTTTATAATGCTGTATTTTTCTTCGCCTACAATTTTTGCACATGGAGCAAAAGAGCCTTCTTCGTACACCCAAGTAACAAGCCCCCCAGCCCCCAAAGGGGGAGTTGGCTCTGGGTGCGTATAAACTAAATCTCCGTTTTGTATAACGAGTTTTGGTCTTTCTTTTAAATTATAATGCCATTCGTGAAGCAAAACGTTTCCATCCCAGAAGTATCTATATATAAGCCCCCTAGCCCCCAAAGGGGGAATTATTAGCTTGGCAGTTCTGCGTCCTAGGGCATCGTATTCAAAACGTATGAGTTCGCCATTGGGGTTTTGTACGCTTTCTAACATTCCGTTAGCTAACCAAGTATAGGCGGTGTCGCCTTGTTGCCAGTTTTGGTGGTTGGCTATTTGGTCTTTCTGTTCTTCGGTGTGGCCAAAAAGGCGGTCTATAAAATTGGTAGCTTTGGGTAGTTCGAGCGGTTTGGTGATGTTGCGGGTGCTTTTTAGTATTAAATTACCTTCCTCGTCATTATGGTAAAAATACTTGTCGTCTTTTATCAGTTTGCCTCCTTTGCCATATTTTCTGTCGTCTTGGTCTCGGCTTTTGTAAAGGTTGCCCACAGCATCGGGGGTTTTGTAAAAGACATCAAATTTTACTATTTCGAGGGCTAGGCTGCCAAACTCGTCGTAGTTAAATACGGTGGGGTTTGCCGATAAAACATAGCAACATAAATAACTTAAAATGGATATTAATAATTTCAACTTTTATATGGTTTGGGTTTACTATATTTTTATTGGATTTGGTGTTTATATTGTTGTATTTGGCATCTCCGTTGTTGTATTTGATACTTTCTTAATAAGTTTACCCCTCGTTAAATCAAATTATTAAAAAATTCCGCAAAGTCTAGAGATAGACATTTGCGGAGCTTTTTCATAGGAACTCTTTGCGGATCTAGGCATATATGAAACTAATTATTTAATCTTTTTAGGGAAAAACTGTTCTTTGTAACCGTTACTAAAATGCCTAACTATTGTGGTCAAATTTTCTTCATCATATGTAAAGCAATCCGAATATTCATTTTGTTTTTCTCCTGTATTTGAAAATGATTCTCCATTTATCTTAACTAATTTATTGTTTTCATATATATAAAACTCAATTCTAGAACCTCTATTAGCTTGAAAAGAAGTCTCATTTAACTTGTTATCAGCATACAAATATTTAGTTAAATTTATTAGAGATTTCAAATTATCATACCTTATTGAAGATATCAAATCATTATTTTCCCAAATAAAAAAAGTATAATAAAATTGATCTTGTATAGATGTTGCCTGTTTAGTCAAAATTAACTTATCATTTTTATCAAAATAGTAAACATAAAGATTTTTATTAAATTTTACCTTACTTTCATCTTTATAGATATTTCCTTGATTAAATCCTAATCTTTGATAAGAAAATGGAGCATCTTCATAGAATTCTCCTTTAGAAAAAACAACTTTGGTTTTTTCCAATTCAGCCTTATTAATCAAATAATCATATTGATTCTTAAATGATTCAAATTCTTCTTTTAAATTCATAATTATAAAATTTATTTACACTTTATTTTGAATGTTCCTTCTGACAGTTCTTTCCCAATTTTTTCTAATTCATTTTTGAATTTATCAACATCTGTAATATCTTTCAATCTTTCAAAAACATTCTTTTTATATTCTTTTGTATGAACTCTAGAATGAGCATGAGCATCAAGATTAAAATCATTTTTAACTTTTGAACTAGACGGTAAAAAAATCCCATTAGAAGAGTTATTAATATCAATTCCCATATTTGTCATTTTAGTTCTTAAAGCTATCATATTTGCATCTGTTGAATTTGACATTACAATATGATGGGCAGAATTACCATAGTTTGGAACATCAACACCATCTCTTATCATATTTGATCTCAATATAGCGGCATCAGATGAAGTATCCAATCCAAATACATCCACCCAACTATTACTATCACTTACATACGCATAAAAGTTAGGATTATTCCCTGCCAACCCTATCGGGTCTTGAGAAATATAAGCACCAGTCTCTGGTGAGTAGTACCTAAACCTGTTGTAATACAACCCCGTTTCTACATCTTCGTATTGCCCAAGTTGTCTAAATGGTATAAAAGAACGTTCGCCTTGCAAGTTACGTAAATTTCCGTAAATATCATAATCAGTTTCCCAAACAATATTACCGCTTTCATTATAACATTGTATAGGTCTGCCGATGTAGTCGTTTATGATGCTGTATTTTTCTTCGCCTACAATTTTTGCACATGGGGCAAAAGAGCCTTCTTCGTACACCCAAGTAACAAGCCCCCCAGCCCCCAAAGGGGGAGTTGGCTCTGGGTGCGTATAAACTAAATCTCCGTTTTGTATTACAAGTTTTGGTCTTTCTTTTAAATTATAATGCCATTCGTGAAGCAAAACGTTTCCATCCCAGAAGTATCTATATATAAGCCCCCTAGCCCCCAAAGGGGGAATTATTAGCTTGGCAGTTCTGCGTCCTAGGGCATCGTACTCAAATTTTACTGTTGTGCCTTCTTCTTTGGTAACGCTGGCAAGCATTCCATTAGCTAACCAAGTATAAGCCGTGTCGCCTTGTTGCCAGTTTTGGTGGTTGGCTATTTCGTCTTTCTGTTCTTCGGTGTGGCCAAAAAGGCGGTCTATAAAATTGGTAGCTTTGGGCACTTCTAGCGGTTTGGTGATGTCTCGGGTGCTTTTTAAAATTAAATTGCCTTCCTCGTCATAGTGGTAAAAATACTTGTCGTCTTTTATCAGTTTGCCTCCTTTGCCATATTTTCTGTCGTCTTGGTCTCGGCTTTTGTAAAGGTTGCCCACAGCATCGGGGGTTTTGTAAAAGACATCAAATTTTACTATTTCGAGGGCTAGGCTGCCAAACTCGTCGTAGTTAAATACGGTGGGGTCTTGGGTAATATGGGTTGCCACACTACTCAGCTGGTTGTTGGTAGTCCAGTGGTAGCTGCGGTAGCCTGTGCGGCGGTTGTTGCTAAATATATCTTGTCGGTCAATTTTTCCGCTGCTGGTGTAGCGGGTTTCTGTGCGTAGTCCTCCTGTAACAAAGCGTTCTATTTCGCGCCCGGCATCGTCGCGTTTTATGGTGGTTTGCCAGCTTTGTTGTTTTTCTAATAGTTCGGCACTTTGTGCTTCTAGCTGTTGCAGGTTGCCAAGGTGGTCGTATTGGGTGGTTATTTTTCCGCCCAAAGAGGTTTCTATGCTGGTGCGTTGCCCCAACTGGTTGTAGGTATTGGTTATTGTAATGGCATTTTCTGGGCTGTCTAGGTGTTGTTTTTGGGTTTCTTTTACCACGCGTCCGTTGGCATCTCGCTCTAGGTAGATGCTTACGTTTTGGTTGGTGGCTTCTACCAGTAGCCCGTTTTTGTTGTAAGAGTAGAGTTCCCAACTGCCGTCGTGGTGGTTGGCACGGGTAATTCTGCCTAGGGCATCTTGCTCATATTCGGTCCATTTGTTGCCTGGGCGTTCTATTTTATATACTTCGCCCGCAAGGTTGCGTTTGTAGCGTTTTTCTATGCCGTCAAAAGCGGTTTCTTTAATGATGTGTCCTGCTCTGTTGCGGCTAAAGCTATAGGCTTCGCCGTGTTCGTTGCGTATCATTTTTAGCTGCTCCATCTTGTCGTAGGCAAACCGTACTTTTACGCCGTTTTGTTCCCGCACGGCAAGGCTTCCCATGGGCGTATATTCAAACTTGATGTTGTTTTTTTCGTCTTTTAGGGCAATTACTTCATCATAGTTGTTGTATGCCAATTGTATTTTATTGCCATCATTTTGGCTTATTTTTTCTAAACGGTCTAGCAGGTCATATTCAAAATAATTGCCCGTTTGGTTTACAAATTCTTCGGCTATTACTCTGCCACGATGGTTGTAGCGCCAATTCCTTATTTTTTGGTTGTTTTCGTGCCATTCCATCAGGTTGTGCTGTTGGTCATACACCAATTGGAGTTGGTTGTTGTTTTTGGCAACGGTTGCTATCTGTCCATTATCGGTATAAGAAAAAAACGTGGTGGACTTGTCGGGGTCTATAATGGTTTTGAGTTGGTTGGGTTTTTCTTTATCATACAAATACACGGTTTTTTGCCCTTCGGGGTCAACAGCAATCACGAGTTTGTTGTGTTCGTTATAGGCAAAAATTTCTTGGGTATTGTCAGGGTAAGTAACGGAAACTTTGTTGCCAAAATTGTCGTAGGTAAACCCTGTAATTCTGCCTTCTTGATCAATTTTTCTATACAACTCCATGTAGTCGGTGTAATCAAAAAATTCGCTGTTGCCCATTGGGTCTTTTATTTGTGTAATGAGTTGGTCTGGAGTGTAATAATAAGTGGTTACGGCACCATTGGCATCTTTTACCAAGTTGTAGCCTTCGTTAGGGAAATATTCAATCCAACCTTCTTGCCAGCCATCATCGCCCCAAGTGTGTATGCAACGGTTTTGTTTGTCGTATTCCCAATAGAATGCTTGCCCGTTGCGGTCGGTTTTCTTGACCATCAGGTGGTTTTCAAACTGCATAACGGTTGGGTTTCCTAGTGCATCGGCAATGGCAATGAGGTTTTGATTGTCGTCATATTGATAGCTTACCAATGTTTCTAAACCTTTTGGTGCCACAAGTTGTAGTTGTTCAATTTGCCCTTGTCGGTTATTGGTAACCAAAATTTCTCTGCCAGCGGTATCAATGATTTTAACGATGCGGTTGTTGGCAAAAGTAAATGTAATGGCAAGGTTATAGTGGTTTTTTATTTGCGATAATTGGTATTTATTGCCGTCAAATTGTTCAAACACATAAAACAATTGTGCGGTATGGTCGTAGGCTTCATATCCTTTTGATGTCCTTTTGAGCGTTGTTTTTTCTTGACGGAGGTAGAATTCTTCGTTGGGTTGTAGGGTAGGGAAAGCCACAATTCTTCCATCATCCATTCGTAAACCAAGTGCATCATCTTCGGGAAATAATTCTACGGCACGATCATAAGCACAATGCACGCCATGCCCCAACCAACCGATATATTCAGAGTCGGAATACCAACGGCGTTCCCAGTTGAGCGGTATTGGCGAAGTGAAATCAAAATCGGAGCCTTCGTAGATTACGGCACCGTTTACAAGGTTTACGGGTTCGAAGCCACATTTACAAAGTAATTTAGAAAGCCAATTTGGGCCTATTCCTCCTTTTAGAAGTTTGTTGAATAGCTTTTTACCAAACTTCATTAATGTACTAAAACCGATACTTGCTAAAAGCCCTGTTAGCATTCCTGCCCAATCGGGTACATAAGGTCCACCGACCATAACAGGTTTTCCTGTTGGAATAGGAAGCGAAAATGAGGTAGGTGCAAAAAGAGTGGGTGCAAAAGGCAACATCTTTTTTCCAATTTTTGTTTTTCCGATAGAAAGCGATAGCGGAATACCTATATCATTACAAGTCATCAACATATATCCTTTGGGACTCAATCGAGTGCCATCGGAATATGTTTTTTCAGAAGCAAAAAAGTTCATGCTTTCATGGCCAATAATTGGTGTCATTAACCAAGGCGGTGTAAATAAAGGAATGTGCACAAGCGGAATGATAATCCCTCCTGTATCTGAGTTTCCTCTTTTAAAGCCATTGACATGTACATCTGTTCCAATAAAAGGAATATAATCAGCAGGATCTATAACAATTCCAATATAGGGATGAAATGGATTATAAGGTGGCAATGTAGTAAAGTGTATATCTATACCTACTACACAGGTTAAATGATTATCGGTTAGTAACATAATTTAGTTGGCATTAGATAGTTGAAGTTGTTCTTGCATTTTTTTTGCAATTTGTTTTGGATTGTCTTTCCAATTGGAGCCAAAAATGGATTCCATTCGGTTAGCAATGGCTTTAATTTCTTTGTCATCAATTTTTGGATAACTTTCTAAATAACTGTTGGCTATGAAAGTAAAATTGATAATTTTTAAAGTTTCATCGGGCAAGGCATAGCCAAATTGAAAGGCTTCTTCGAGAATGTCTTTGTATTGGTGTTTGTCTTCCCTTTTTGCAGCCATCAAAGCATAGTTGTACCCATTGATTACTTGCATGTCTTGATTTACTTCTTTAGCAATGGCTACTTGTTTTAGAAAATAGTCAATGGCAAGCTGTAGTTGGTTGGTCATGCTATAATGTGATGCTTTAAAAGTGTACAATTGCATGAGTATGCCTGCACAATCTTGCTTTTCTTTATATACTGGAAGCATCATTTTAATTCCTTTATCCAATAATTGATGGATGCGTTCTTTTTCGTCTTTAAATTGAAATAAAAAGCTTGCATAAATGAGATGAGATGACGCCCAAAAACTCAATTCACCAGTACTTTTACTAATATCGATTAATTCGTTTCCTAGTTTTTTTACTTTTTCTTGTTTTTTATCTTTAGCCGCTTCGCCAATTTCAAACAAACATTTTCTGTAGCGTACTTGTGGATCGTGCGGATTGCCTTGTGTAGCAATTTCTTTATAAGCCTTATTGATGTTTTGGTTTGGAATTTCGATGGTTTGTCCTAGTTTTCCAATACTTTCCATCATTTCTTTGTGAATAGCCTTGTTTTGTGTTTCGAGCAATAGTATGCCAATATCATTGGGCAATACAGTGAATAATTCTCTTAGGCTTTCATTTAATAATTTTAGGCTAGAACTATTTTTAATAATGACACCAACAATCAACAAATTATCTTTTCTGGCTTCAAAAAGTTTAAAACTCATTAGTATTTTTACATAGAAATTTTTAAGTTCTTGTGTGTTATTGCTTTTAAGTTGTTTAAATTCTTCTTGAAATGTTTTGAAATCTTGCCAATTCCAGTCGGGATGCTTTTTTAAGTCATCTTCAAAAGTAAGCAACCATTGCTCAATTAGCGTATAATAGAAACTATTTTTATCTACAAAATCAATAAAGAACACCACAAACGAATCGCTTGATTTTCCATATTGTGAACATTCTAGTTTTAAAAAACCATTCACTAAAGGATAATCATCGGCATAACAAACCATGTTAAACAACCTAGCTTTAGGGTTATTTATTCTTGTTTTGTTCCAAATTTGTTGGATGTTTCCAATTCTTACCGCTATTGGATTGTGCTCGTTATTCATTTTCTACAATTAATTTAAGTTTACCACTCCACCTTTAACATTAGTCATAGCAGTTCCATTGATGTCCACCATTTTACCTTCTGCTGTAATCGTATTTTCTCCTTTAATTGTTATCATTGGAGCTTCATCTGTAATTTTGGTATCGCTTTTTATGGTAACCTCATTTGTGCCAACAATAGTTGTTTTTTTACTTTCGACATTCACTTCGTTTATACCATTGATATTTACTTTTTCTTCCGCATTCAGATTAATTTCTTTAGAATTGATGTCAATTTTATTTGGTGCACTTATGGTTATTGTTCCGTCGCCATTTAAAGTAACTACATTTCCACTAGGATCACTTACAGTTACAGTGTTTTTTTCTTCATCAAGTGTAACTGTACTTCCTCCACGAGTGGTCAAACTTTTTTTATTATTGGCTTTTCCACCGCCGCCGCCACTTTTGCCATGGAAAACACTTCCTAAAACGAATGGTCTGTTTGGGTCGTTGTAACGGAAGCCGAGCATTACATGGTCGCCTACTTCTGGAATGAAAACCATACCTCGATTACTACCAACCTTGTCGCTACTTCCCGCATCTGGAGTCATTACACGAATCCAGTCGGTTTGTTGTTGTCCTCTTTGCCATAGCATTTGTACTTTAATTCTGCCTTTGTTTTTAGGGTCGGTGTTGTTCATCACTTTGGCTTGTTGAATTTGAGCCAACGGGAATGCTACATCGGGTTCGGGAAGTCGAAGGACTTTGGCTGGTATGGCTCTAAAGTTGTTTTCATACTCGCCCAAGTGTGTGGCATGGTGCGTGATTTCGGTAATGATGTATTGTCCAACATCTTGGGTAACAAATTTTACGCTTTCGTGAATGCTTGCTTGTATGGTTACAAGGCTTCCTATTCTTAATTTTGGGTTTTTTGAATGAGCCGTTATATAGTTGGTGTTGGAAGCTGCTGCTTCTTGTTTCTTTTTTAAATAGGTTTCTAGCACCATATCGTCGCCTGTGGTAATCATTCCGTAGCTAAAGGCTGGCGTTGAAAAAACGGCTTTAGACGATGCAAAGGCTTCATTGCCTAGTTTTGGTAAACCAGCAACGGAATCTTTGGATTGGGCAAGGTGTTTTTTATCGGTTTCTTCATTGTAAGTAAAACCACTAAATTTATTAGGTACAGCTTGTATGGCTATGTTGAGTTTTGAAAGGTCTTTGTTATAGACTAAAGTTATAGACTCGCCTAAATCTTTTGGTTTTCCAAAATGTAATTTTTCGCCATCATAATAGAACCATTCGTTGTATTGTTTGGCAAGACGTTGCATGAACTGAAAATCGGTTTCAAGGTATTGACACTGGTAGTTCATCTTGGAAGTATATTCGGGTTCTACTTCGTTTTGCAGTTGTGAACCTGCACCATTTTGAATGACTTCTTTTACAATGTCTTTAAGAACAGATTCATTCCATGAGAATAATTTTTCGCCCGATTCTAATAAAATGGTTTTTGAAAAACCTGTAATGATAATTTGGTTGCCCACATGGTCGTCTTCTTGAGCAAATTGAATGTTGGTAATAATACCAAGAAAATTATTTTTGTCATCAAGGGCAATATGCACTACTTTTCCAAGCCAAGCTTGTGCGCTTTCGATTGTATAGGCACGTGGTTTTTCAATAACCGAATGAGGCACACTAATGCTAAATTGATGGTGGTTGTTGATGGTTTGATGCAATTCTATAGAAGTAAAATGGCTTATCTCTTTTGTATCAATTCCGAAAGTTATTGTGGTTTTACTCATAGTTGGTGTTTTTTGTATTATTATATCTGATAACAGAATTTAATTTGAAGGATATTTATTATTTTCTGTATTTATTATATTAAATTGTTTCATTTAGAATTGGTTAAATTTAATTTTCTTTTTTTAGCTTGATATTTGTTAGCCAAGGCAAATAATAATCATCTTTAAATCCTTTTTTTAAAACATCTACTAATATTAATTTATCTTTTATAGATTTTGTTTTTAAAAATTTATACATCTGCGAATCTTTTTTGAAAAAAGTCATTGTATTTTTTTCGGTATCTATAGTAAACCATTGCTCTGGAGTTTTGAATCCCTTTAAATCTTCATCTTGATATTTTATACAATGCCCAAAAATATATTTATCCACCACATTTATAGAATCTATAGGCGCTGTTACTCCAATTGGATTGAGATTATTTGACGTATTTAAAGACCAATGTTTTTCACCTTTCAATTTAATTGCTTCTAAAGGTTTTATTAATGGCAATCGTATATAATCTAAACCTGAATATCTATTATAAAAATCATCTTCATATTTATCCTTGTTTTTAAATTGATTACAAGATGTAAAAACAATAATAAAAAAAAGTGATATAATTGAAAAATTAGTTTTCATAATTATTTTGTTAATTGATAGTTTCTTTATTTTTGAATCTCACAGGCATACTCTCCATCGCCATCAAGTAACATCCATTGTTTTTCTTCATTTAAAGACTCACTTCCATAAGGCCATGGAGTTAAGTAGATAATGCATTCTTTTCCTAAAGGAACACCTAATTTCCAGCTATAATGTGCCACAATAAGTGTATCCTTAAAAATAAAGTTAGTGTTGTTTTTTATAACTTCTAAAACCTCAATTTTTTGATATAAATATTTATCTCCAACACCTGTATTAAGTGCTTTCGCTTTTATAACAGCTTTTGCCTTATTCATTTTAATAGTATCCATTTTTACAGTTTCAAATTCTTTATTATTTTGGTTAATTACAACAATTTGTTCAGTTTTTGAATTGCAATAACTGAAAGTTATTAGTATAAAAAAAGCTATCAAATATTTCATTTTTCAATTTTAGTTAGAGTCTATTAAATATTAATAAATTGGAGCTTCTCTAAAAGTCCATCCTCCATCTTTAAATGTTTTTGTTTTTCCCTTACCGATTTTTAGTAGTCTTAAATGACCTGAAATCTCCTGCTGTGTTGCTTTTCTAGGTGGGTATTTTGTATTTATACCGTTTTTCCCAAAATCAACTCCCCAAACTATTGATTCAAATACTGATACTTGCAAATCAGAAACACTACAAATAGATAGGACTGCCCTCCAAGCAGTAGTTCTTAATGGATGCGGACCTCTCCATGGTGCATCATAAAATGATTTTCTATAGTTTGAATTATTTTTTATTTCATTTGTTGTATAATAAAAAGGGTCATCATCATCACCAGGACATGCGTCAGCACAAAATGAATCGGTAAATCCTATCGGCTGATTGTCTTGAAAAACCGTTTGCACCCATCTTAATTTGTTACCTTTGGCACCATCTCTATTTACGGTAATTCCAAACCGATTGCTATTATTTGGATAAACCGACATGTTTTTACTAATTATTTTCCAAGGTAAAGGGATAATTATCTTGTCACCAACTAATAGGTTTTCTGGTTTTTGCCTTTTGTTTTTCAAATCAGAATTTATATGATGATCCCAAATTATCTTCCAATCCCAAGAATTATATCCATAATCACTTGCGATTTGTGAAAGTGTTTCTCCATGTTTTAAAGTTACATCTTCAAATACCATACATTAATAATTTTGTTTTTTATTTAAAAAATACAAAAAGCAGCACTAGTAACTGCTTTTTGTATTTATGAAAAACATTATACTTTAGCCCAATTGTTGTCTAAAGTTGCGTTGCCTAAAGTAATTTTCTCTGCCGAGAAAGTAATTTCGGTAGTCATTGGTGTTTCTGCCAAGGCATCTAATACTTCGCTAAAAAATACAATAAATGCGTTTTCAAAAGCCAATTCTTTCATTACTTGTTCAGAATCTGCTTTGAAGTATTTGATTTTTCCTGAAACAGGTTTGTGTTGGCTGTTTACTGCTTGTTCAATAATCGTAGTGTTGTCTGTTGACTTTACTTTTACATTAACTCTACCACCTTTTACTTCTGATGAAACAGCGCCTTTTCCGTCTACGTGACGGGTTATATCAACTTTTGAGAATAATACTTGGTACTCGTTTCCTTCGATTTCTAATAGTGCTTTGAATGCCATGATAATTTAAAATTGTTTATAAATAATTCGTTTTTTGAATACCTCCTTCACATTTGCTCACTAGAAAAACAAAAAAGAGGTACTCTAAATTGAATTTAGAATACCTCTTTTTTGTATTTTCATACCTTTTTTTGATTAGCTTCTGTGAAGAAGAGGAGGATTCGCAATCAATTATGTGTCAAATATAGTAATTTATTTTGAACTACCAAATTTTAGAGGATATTTTTAAGGTAATGTTTTTTATGTAAAAAAGGTTTAAAATCTCCTCCTAAAACAATCTCTTTTTATATGATGGCGATATGTATTTTGATATTTCTATCCAATCAAAATGAACTTTATTTATATATAGCCCATTAGCATGATGATAATAATTTTCGTGGTCTTTAACTAAAAAGTCTATTCCCTTAACATTATTTTTATCGTCTTTATAATTATAAAATTAGTCAAGTCGCTTAATTTAAAAGTAATATTTTTTTATCCTCTTCATTTTTTTATCTAAATCGTGTTTCAGCCCCTTAAATAATCGAACTGAATTATAAATTAAAAACTATAATTTTGCACGATGGAAAAGCGAACATTTACCACAGAAGAGAAGCTAAAAATTATAAAAGAAGCTTCTGAACAAGGCGTAAAGCCTACATTAGAGAAATACAGTGTATTTCCGGCGAGTTATTATTCATGGAAAAAGAAGTTTGAGACTATGGGAACCGAAGGTTTTGCCCACGGCATGACTCCTGATCAACTCAAGCGAATTCGAGAACTCGAAAAGGAAAACAAGACTTTGAAAGAAATTATTATCGAGAAGGAATTGGAGGGCAAACTAAAAGATGAACTCCTAAAAAAGAAATTTGCCTTGGAGAAAAAAAGAAACTCGTAAATAGCTATGTTTTTCAAGGCTTAAAACTAAGTGTTTCATTACAAATAGCTAAAATCAGTAAGCATCAATATTATTATAAGCCGAAAAGCACCAAGCAAGGCTTAAAGCCTAGTCTGTCAAGTATTTACATTGATTCAGATGGTATAAAAAAGAGTATATTAAACCCAGATATTATTGCTTT
>NZ_MUGT01000028.1 GCF_002217205.1 Flavobacterium branchiophilum NBRC 15030 = ATCC 35035
CAACTTCAGAGTTTTGAATTGTTGTATGCTGTGCTTTATGAAATATACTAAATACCGCTCTGTGTGCAATATCAGAATTGTAAGTACCCCAATCCGCAGATTTAAAATTGCTAAATGTATTGTTTCTGCCATATATATTATGCACATAATATTCTGTAACACTTGCTGTTTGTAGGCTGAAATTTGAAAAAATATTATCTGAAACATCATCATAAATTAATTGCCCGCTTTGTGTAGATTCTTGTAAATTAGTAGAATCAAAAAAGATTCCTCTTACCACTCTAGCAAAATTTACATTTGTAAAAACATTATCGTGAATGCGAGCACCAGAAACAGCACCTTTTCTAAAAGTTATACCTGTGTGCACTCCTTTTATTACAATGTTAGAAAATTTGTTGTAGCCCACATCTTTGTACTGACCATCAAGAACAATGCCTCTAGCGGCTACATCTGTTTGGGTTGTACTGCCCCACAAAGCCTTATGTCCAATATATAAATTATCAAAAACATTATGGTAATTGTCAATTTCTCTTGAAACACCATTTGGATCATTTGCTGTTACTGTTGCGTCTTGTGCTACATATATACCTGTACCTGACCCTTCTATATGAATAGCAAGATTTTTTATGGTATTATAATGCGATTTTACTTCAAAAATATTACCAGTGTAGCCTCCAGCAGGATTAATTTTTGTACCAAAACCTTCTCCCTCAATGGTTATGTTTCCTATAGCTAATGAATTAGTAGAACCATTTGTATTGTCTATAACAATAGGTCCATTTACGTTATACTCTCCTTCGAGAATAATGATGTGTTGATAGTTTTGTGATAAAAAGAAGTTGATAGCTTCATTTAAGTACAACCAGCTACCTGCTGTTTTGATAATATCTACACCTGAATTAGTATTGATTGGACCGTCATCATCATTACCTGATGTATTGCCTCCAACTTTTACCAATACAAAACCCGAATTGCGGGTGTGTGGGTTTACACCTAATGTTGGGTTGGGGTTAATACCGCTATATGGCACGGGAACTCCAAAGGCTAATGCTTTTGATTTGGTATAATCATTTGTCTCTTTACTAGAACAAATATACAAAACAGGACCAAAAACCGCATCGGTTTGATTACTCATTGTAGCATTGGTTAAAGAAGAGTTTTGAGCTTTAATGGATGACACGCTCAAAAACAGTAATAGCATTGCAACTACCATTTGTTTTACGGAAAAAGAAATTTGCTTCATGGTTAAAAAAAATTAAGGGTTAATTATTAAATTAATTAGTATATACTGCATTACCTTGATTTATCAATGTCTGTTTGTCAATAATTCCTTGTCCTGTAGGAGGTGCGGGCGGCTGCCCTCCGCCAATTTCAATTTGTTTTCCAGAAACAGGGAAAACAGTTATAAACTGATGTAAAATAGTATTCGTTATGTTCGAGTCGTTGATAGCATTCAATAATCTAAAAAATTCACAATATTGTAGTAGTGGTATAGTAATTATAGTAGATTGCGTCCACTCCCAAGTGGAGAAATTAAATTTTTTACAATATTGTAAAGCAGGAAAGTTTAACTGGTTAAATTCTATATAAGAAGGTCCATTAATAGTTTCAATATGTTTGAGTACAGGAAATGTTATAATGGGTTTTTTAACCGCAAAATTAAAAACATTAACGGTTTCTAATGTTGGAAAGTTTAGTTCGTTACATTCTGCTAATAAAGTAAAATCATTGGGGCCAACTTTTTTTAATTTATTAAAACTCACATTGTGTCCTGGTGCTTGATAAGGTAAGCGTATGTCTAAATAAGATGCCTCTTCAATATCATTACATTTTATATTTTTTGGCGTTAGTGGTAATGGAAAAGTTCCTTCGTTTTTAAACAATAGTTCTTTAATTTTTTTAAAACCACCTATAGTAATGTTTACTAAATCTTGGTTATTTTCAAATTCAATATGCCTTATGTTAGTGTCTGAATGAATATTGATAGCGGTAAGCTGGGTTGTGTTTTGCACATAAATGTTTTGAGTATTTTTACCTAGTTCATCTGTTAGCTGTGCTTGTGCTTCTTCATTAGTAATATTACCTTCAATGTATATGTTTTCTTTGCCAAGTCTTTCGGCTGTGGTGTAGTAGTTGTTTTCTTCGGTGCAACTAAAAAGGGTTATTAGAAGAAATAGAGCTACTGTTTTTAGTTTTTTCATAAAGTATGGTTTTATAGGTTAATAAATTAATTAGTTTTTTAATTTCTAAATTGTTGTTTTGAATTCTTTTCTAAATTAGTTTCTTTTAAGAAATGGAAATTACAGTAATGGATTAATTTGAATTTTGTTTAATATTAAAGTATAAACAAATGAAATGGGCTTTTTACTAGTTTGTTTTTTATATATTTTATGTTTTTATGATCAAATGTAATAAATTATTCGAGTTACTTACTTAG
>NZ_MUGT01000029.1 GCF_002217205.1 Flavobacterium branchiophilum NBRC 15030 = ATCC 35035
GTGGTGTAATAGTTGTTTTCTTCGGTGCAGCCAAAAAGGGTTATTAGAATAAATAGAGCTACTGTTTTTAGTTTTTTCATAAAGTATGGTTTTATAGGTTAATAAATTAATTAGTTTTTTAATTTCTAAATTGTTGTTTTGAATTCTTTTCTAAATTAGTTTCTTTTAAGAAATGGAAATTACAGTAATGGATTAATTTGAATTTTGTTTAATATTAAAGTATAAACAAATGAAATGGGGTTTTTACTAGTTTGTTTTTTATATATTTTATGTTTTTATGATCAAATGTAATAAATTATTTTTATACTACAAACATTTTTATTAAAAAAAACAAAAAAATATAAAATATTTCTATATACTATATGTAATTCTATGTTTTTCAATCAAATACAACGTCAATTCTTCAATTTTTTCTTGTTGGCGTTTGATGATGTCTCCTACTGCTATGCCGTCTTTTTCTACCTCGGTAGCACTTGGCATGTTAGGCAAGTGGCCTTTTTCTTGTATGTGTTGTGCTACTTGTTGTAGTGGCATGAGTTTGTAATCGTTTGCAAAAACGTAGTCGGGCCAAGTTAGTCCTGCTTCCTTGACATATACTTCGTTGCGTACACGCACTTTGCCGTTTACGATGAGTTTGTAAGCGGCATCATAATCGTTCATTTCTTGTGAGGCAGTACCGATAATGGTTCGCCCATCTACTTGTAATTTTGCAGGATTTGTAGTAAATGGTGCTGCTGTACCTATACGCACGTTGCCTAAATCATCTAAGCGGATACCAGGTGAAGTTGGGAGGTCTGAAGTTGGGGAATTAATTATTGCATGACCTTGCATTTTTATGTTGGATATTGCTTTATAATCCCATATTATACCACCTGTTCCTGTGATATTCGCCCACGTTGCTCTTCCTTCATTATCTGAACAAGTTAGAACTTTTGTCGCTGCCGCTGTATTTATATGAGCATTGTTTTGACCACCCAATTGTGCTGATAATATTAAACCACCTTTTAAATGAGTCAAACTCTTATTATTACCACTTTGATTAACAGGATCTGAATAAAAACCATCAAATCCTAATTGTGAATACATTACACCTGCACGTTCATTATAAAGTAATTGTGTTAGTTTTCCTTGATCGTCAATATCGTCCATGGTGCTTCCTGAAGCACCTGTTGAGCCTCCATGTACTTTTAAATTTGCCATTTCAAAATTTGTTATTGTTGTTGCCCAAGCACCTGAAGTTAAATTTATAGCTTTTGCACCACTATTAAAACTTGAGGTTTTTTTCCAATCGGCGTTTTTAAACCTATTAAACACATTTCTATCTCCAGAAATATCTTTAACAATATTGGTTTGAAATTGAAAAACTTGAATACTAAAATCTTCAAATGTATTTCTAAATGGTTTAAAGCCTGCTCCTTCAAAAACTATGTTATTTTCTCTTGCTCTATCCATTTTTATGTTAGAAAAAGTATTGTGTCTAATACCATCACCACTAGCTACAGAGTTTAATACAATGCCTTTGTTTATTAGTTTCATAAAAATATTATCAAACAAATTGTTATTAATAAAACCTGTTTGATTGTTTAGATAAATTGCTCCCTTTTGAAAAGTTTGATTAGCACCAGCACCACCCACATTATCAATAGAAATATCTCTAAAAGCATTGTTTTCTGCACCGCTTTTTAATTCAATTGCAGACACAATACCTGTATTATTAGGTGTATAAGCAGAGCAATCAATACTCAAGTTTTTGACAACATTGTTTTTGCCTGAAATTTCAAAGATGCTGTTTGTGGCTGGGAAAGCATCACTCCCCGTGTTTTCAGGCTTTATTATCGTTAAATTTGATTCTCCTTCAATAGTAATATTATCCGCATTTATTACAATTGGTCCATTAATTTCATATCTTCCACGCTGTATGAAAATATTTCTATAACCTAAATTAATAGCATTTTGAATTTCAATTTCTAATCTTAATGCCATCCAAAAAACCTCACTTTTTACAACTCTGTCAGCTCTCCAACTTAATGGAGAGTTACCAAAAGCAGTGACATTAGGATTAAGATCTGTTGTAGAAATAGGATTTGCATTTACTCCAATTACATACCTTTCATTAGTAGGTATGTTTAGATTTGTTGTAACACCATTAACCACTTTGTTAACGGGATAATTTTGTGCTTCTAATTGCTGTAATGATAAACAGCTTAAAGCAAAAATAAACGATTTAATAATTTTTGTTTGCATATTATATTGAATTTAAAATTAATTGTTACCAAACAATCACTGTATTTCCTTGATTGATGAGTGTTTGTTTATATGTAAGCCCTAAACCTGTTAAAGGGGCATCATTTGATAAATTTATTGTTTTTCCTGATACAGGTTGAATTGTTAAAAATTTTTCTAAAATATCTTCTGCATCAAAATTATCTAATCCTAAAATATTTAAACTATAATTTTTACAATAATTAAGTAATGGCATATTAAATAAAGTATCCGTAAAATAAGTAGTTCCTAATGAACCTGTATTAAATTCACATTGAAAATTATCACATCTTGTGAGTTGTGGAAAATTAAAGTGATTTATGTAAGAGTCTATACTTAAATAAAAATAATTCATTTTTTCAACTAAAGGAAATGTAATGGTGTCCATGTGTAAACCATCTAATGTAAGGTTATATATTTCTTCTAAAATAGGAAAACTTGCTACGGTAAATTTACCAGAAATAATGTTAAAAAAATAGGTTGTATCTGATACATACTTACCCATGATTTTTAAATCAGTAAATGAAACTGTGTTATTTTGAGATACAGAAGTATTTATTGATAAAAATTTATTTATTTCTATTAAGTCATTACAAGTAATTGTAGCAGTTTTATTATTACTTGTATTAGAGGTTGTTTCAATAGTTATCTTATCAGCAATTGTAAAGCCATCTATTAGAATAGTTGAGTTTTGTTTTGAGTTTTTTATTTCAACTTCTGTAACTTTGCCTGTTCCGTTTAAATTAATGTTAGCAAGTTGATTATTTGTGTCTTTCACTATAAAACTTGTTAAATTACTAATAGCATTAACGTTAATTATATTTAAAGAATTATTTTCATCAATAGTAACATTTCTTAATTTGCTGTTTCCAATAATTGAAATAGCCGTCAATTGTGTGGTGTTTTGTATATAAATATTTTCGGTAAGTGTACCAACTTCTTCTTCTAATTGTGCTTGTGCTTCTGCATTTGTGATGTCGCCTTCAATATACACGTTTACTTTGCCAAGACCTTCGGCTGAATAGTTGTTGATAATAGTTTCCTCTGTGCAACCAAATAGGATTACAAGTAGAAAAAAGGATAAAATTTTTAGTGTTTTCATGGTATTGTTTTTTATAATTATTAAGTAAATATAATAAATAATTATAGATATAACTGATGAATCTTAAATAATATTCTAATTTATTGGTGTTCTTTAATTATTATTCAAAGTAAAGCAATATTTATATCATAAGTGTTCCAATTTATTGATAAAATTTTTCAATTTATTGATATTTTTTATATCTTTGAAAAAACATACAGATATGACCACAATTTAACCCAACTTGCCG
>NZ_MUGT01000003.1 GCF_002217205.1 Flavobacterium branchiophilum NBRC 15030 = ATCC 35035
ATAAGTATTAAGTATTAAGGGTTAAGTATTAAGGGTTAAGTATGAAGTATTAAGTATGGAGTATTAAGTATTAAGTATTAAGTATGAAGGGTTAAGTATGAAGTATGAAGTATGAAGGGTTAGATATGAAGCGTTAAGAATGAAATGGCTAGTTTATTAGTGTTGTTTCAATAAATTATAAGTTAGTTTCAAGGTTTTTATAATGATGGATTCGTTCTTTTTTCTGGGGGGTTCATTTCATGACAAGGATAAGTAGATGACATACTTTGGCTATAAGTAGTGAAGTTTTAAATATTGCATTTGAGGTTGAAAACAACATTTTATGAAGAATGTTGTTTTCGACCTTTTTTTTTGCATGAGGGATAGAGCAAGGCACCATGTGCTCGTGATAGCCCGACGACAAAAAAAGGAAGCCCCGAATCAACAGTTTGGCTGATTGGGGGCTTTCTTTTTTTTGGCGGCATGCCCAAATNNTTTTTTTGGCGGCATGCCCAAATAATTGCAATAAACAGAAAAGGTAGCAGGATTTTGACTAAATTATAGGTACATCTTTGTTCATTTTTTTGTAAGGCCATAAAACTGAAAAGAGCTGGTATTTAAGTATATTAATTTATAATTGTATTTTAAAATAGATAAATTTATTGATGAATCAAAAACTACTGTATTAATAAAGCTATCTTCAAACACTTGATGGGTTTGGTTAAAATTTTAATATTTAATCTACCAATCTCTTTTCAGGATTAATTTAGCATTATTTTGAGCCTAATAACAGTATTTCTTGAACGATAATCTCTGTTATATATTTTTTTTCTCCATTTTTATCGTCATAGCTTCTAGTGGTTAATTTGCCTTCGATGGCAATTTCCTTCCCTTTTTTGACAAATTGCTCGATCGTTTCTGCAATTTTGCCCCAAGCTACCACTCGATGCCACTCGGTGTTTGTTTTTCGTTCTCCTTTTTCGTTGATGAAAGTTTCGTTGGTTGCAATTGTTAGATTGGCTAACTTTTTTCCACCATCAAATGATTTGATTTCTGGGTCGTTTCCTACGTTTCCAATAAGTTGTACTCTGTTTCTTAAGTTGTTCATGGCTTTAAATTTTAATGTTGTTGTTATGTATTATTTTTAAACTGTCAATAAAAAGATTTGTTGTTGATTGACGGTGCAAAAATGCTACTGTTTTTGGAGATAATATGGTTAATAAGTATTTATTTTCGGTTGTAAATAATTGTAACCGTTTGTAATTGGAAATAAATTCATATATTTGACTGATTTATAGAATTTTAATCAAAAAATTATTTTTATTAATAAAATTATATATATTTGAAAAATGAATAAACAATGTCCAGAATGTGGTGAAAAAATAATTGGCCGAGAAGATAAAAAGTTTTGTAGTGATAGTTGTAGGAATGCTTTTAATAATAAAATTAATAAGGATACCACAAATTATATGCGAAATATTAATAATAAATTACGTAAAAATTACAGAATTTTAGTAGAATCAAACCCAGAGGGTAAAACGAAAATTGGCAAATCAAAATTGCTCAACTTGGGATTTGACTTTGACTATTTTACCAATATATTGAACACCAAAACAGGAAATAGCTATCGATTTGTATATGATCAGGGATATTTGATACTAGAAAACGATTATATCATGCTTGTTAAAAAAGATATTCATTAAAAGATTTAAAATTATACAAAAGATATTAATAAGTTATTAGTTAAAATAACTAAATAATTATAAAAAAAATACATGAGAAAATTACAAACGGTTTTTATATCTATAGTTGGTATATTCCTTATTTTAGGGTGGATTTATTTTACAATGCTCCCTTCTATCACATCAAAAAACGAAGCACTTTCAGAGTTTTCGACAACGAGAGCCTTGAAACACATAGAACAAATAGCTGAAAAACCACATTATGTGGGTTCTGAAAATCATGATGAAGTAGCAAACTATATATATACAGAGTTGCAAAAATTAGGTTTGAATCCAGCATTTGAAACGGGGTTTTCTCTTACTGAAAAAGGTACTTTAACACAAAGTAAGAATATTATTGCACAACTAAAAGGAACGACAAACCAAAAAGCCTTACTTTTATTAGCACATTATGATAGTGCCCCACATTCTTTTTCGCATGGAGCAAGTGATGATGCGTCGGGGGTGGCTACAATTTTAGAAGGTATAAGAGCATTTATACACAATCAAAAAAAACATACAAACGATATATACATACTAATTTCTGATGCGGAAGAATTGGGATTAAATGGTGCGGCATTATTTGTAGAAAAAAACCCATTGCTAAAAAAGGTAGGACTGGTGATTAATTTTGAGGCAAGAGGTACTTCTGGGCCAAGTTATATGCTGATGGAAGTAAATCAGGGTAATCAACAAATGGTAAAAGCCTTTACTGCATCCAATCCAAGTTATCCCGTTGCTAACTCCTTGATGTACAGCATTTATAAAATGTTGCCTAATGATACAGATTTGACGGTTTTTAGAGAACAAGGTGGGGTTCAGGGTTTTAATTTTGCCTTTATAGACGACCATTTTAATTACCACACCCAGCAAGATGATTTTTTTCATGTTAACGAAAAATCGATAACACACCAAGGCAGTTATTTGATGCCTTTGTTGAATCATTTTTCTAATGCCCCTTTAGAAAATTTAGCGGCAACTACAGACGATGTTTATTTTAACACTCCTTTTGCTTTTATTAGTTACCCTTTTGAATGGGTAAAACCAATGGCTATTGCTACAATGGCCTTTTTTATACTTATAATATTTCTGGGTTTGTCTAAAAGATTACTTTATTTAGATGAAATTATAAAAGGTTTTTTATTTTATTTTGTTTGCCTACTTACTTGTGGTTTGATTACCTATTTTGGTTGGAAATTCCTGTTGGAAATTTATTCTAATTATAAACAAATTCCGCAAGGATTTACTTATAATGGACATGATTATATGTTAAGTTTTATTTTGTTAAGTTTAAGTATATGCTTTTATGGTTACCATAAAAAATCTGTCGAAAAAAATTATATGAGTCTTTATATTGCTCCATTATTTATTTGGATTGTCATCAATTTAGGCATTGCATTTCAGTTGCAGGGAGCCGGCTTTTTAATCTTACCCGCCATTTCAGGAATTTTGATGCTTACTTATTTTGTTTTTACTCAGCGTACCAATCGATTTTTTAATATACTAGTAAGCATTCCTACCTTAATTATATTAGCTCCATTTGTATATATGTTTCCTGTTGGACTAGGACTTAAAATGTTGTATGTCAGTGTAATACTTGTGGTTTTTATATTTGGATTGATGTTGCCTATTTTTCATAACACAAAACATAAGGGTATATTGTCTGGTATATTGTTGGTGTTTTCGATCGTGTTTGGTATTCAGGCACATGTTAATGCAGATTTTGCTTATGGCATTGCAAAACCCAATAGTTTGTTATACATATTTGATGCGGATCATAATAAAGCATATTATACTACTTATGACCAAAATTTAGATGACTGGACACAAAAATATTTAGGCAAAAACCCAAAAATAGCTACAGAATTCAATCATTTACCTTTGTATAGTAAATATAATTCTGATTTTACGTATATTAAAGAAGCTACAAAAATAAATCTAAGCAAACCTAGCATAGCGTTTGTACAAGATAGTATCGTTGGCAAAAACAGGTTCTTAAAAATAAGAATTACTCCTAATAGATTGGTTAATAGATACGATATTTTTGCAAACGAAGAATTGGAATTTCATCACTTAATGGCCAATGGGGTTCTATTGAATGGCACAACGAAGGGTATTTATCCAAGACATGGAAAAAAAATCATTTCTTATTATGTTGTACATCAAATTCCGCTAGAGCTACAATTTAGTATCCAAGCCTCAAAAGTTTTGGATATGGATTTAATGGAAAGTTCGTTTGATTTGATGCAAAATAAAGACTTACATATCGATAAAAGACCTACCAACTCTATGCCTTTGCCCTTTGTACTTAATGATGCAGTGGTAATTAAACAAAAAATCAGCCAAAATATTGGTTATACAAAACCCGATCCAATACAAAAAAATCAATATAAAAAGAAAAAAATAGCTATTGATAGTACGAAAACAACTACTCCAACAACACCATAAATTATTTTAAATAAATAGATTTATAGATGGTTATAAAATTACTTTATAATGTTCAACAGTTGGAAAAGGTTCGTAATAATGGTGTAACAATTGTTTCCAATGTTGGTATGCATCAGAATTTCTAAATCCAATGGTGTGGTCTTCAAGTTGGTTCCATTCAACAAGTAATATATACTGACATTCTTTTTCTAAACATTTTAATAAAGTATGTTTGATTTAACCATTGATGCTGCTTATATATTGTCCTGCTGTGTTAAAATCATGTTCAAATTGAACTTCTTGTCCGTATTTGACATGTAGTTGAGCTACTTCTAGTATCATATTTTTTTAATTAATTTGTTAAATATTAAGTTTTATAATATTATTGATTGAGATTTATTTGAATTTGATGCTAAAAATAGTATAAATTTTTGATTATTTTTCCTGTAATTTTTTATTATCTTCAAATTGATTACTTTTTTTTCTATTTTTGAAAAATATTTTGTGGTGGTTTTTTCAATATAAATGCTACAAACGTCTGAGAGCCTCACTTTATTTAAATAAAAAACATTCATAATAAAAAACAATATTTGTAAATTTGCAATATGAAACAAAATTTGACAATAGAGCATGTTATCATAGAGGCACAAGCATTTTGTATTGCTCAATCGAAGTTAAAAAACAAAGAGCTTTATGGTGTAACAGATGGAAAAGCTGTTGGAACTCATATTGAACACAAATTTCAACAACAACTTGCTGATAAATATGAACTAAAAATTGGTTCTTCTGCCAAAGGAATTGATTTACCTTCGGTAGATATTGACATAAAAGTTACTTCAATCAAACAACCTCAGTCTTCATGCCCTTTCAAAGATGCCAAACAAAAAATATTCGGGCTTGGTTATCATCTACTTGTTTTTGTTTATGATAAAGTTGATGATCCTAAAAGCAAAACAGCAAATCTGAATTTTGTAAGTTGTTCGTTAGTTTCAAAAGATAGAACTGCTGATTATACAACTACATTTAGACTTCGTGAAATGGTTAAGGACAAAGCCAATATCGAAGATATTATAGCTTATCTGAATGACAAAAACATTCCAGCGGATGAAATCACTTTGCAACAATTGGCAGAACAAATTCTAAAAAATCCACCAGAACAAGGTTATTTGACTATTTCAAATGCTCTTCAATGGCGATTACAATATCAAAGAATCGTAACACTTTCAGATAATATAACAGGAATAAACAAAATCATTGATAAAATGAAAGCTTTATGAGATACGAAGTAATCACGAATACAAATAAAGAAATAAAAGATAATGATTAAAGTATTTGATGCACATATTACTTTTCAAGTTTCAGAGTATTTGAACCATTTTCTGAAAAGCATTACCACTTTTGAAATCGCAAATCAAAAGATTAATGCTGCTTTTGGTATTCATGATTTTTTTGATTGTAATGAAGATTTAGAAATTTTAAAAGAAATTATTTCTATTTCTAACAACATTGTTTTGGAGCCTGACAGGGCTGAATATGGTGATTTTCAAACCAATGAAGATTTAGCCAAAAAGGTCACTTTATTTTTAGAAAGTAAAACGGTTCATCCTAAAATAATTGTCGAACCAACTTGTGGAAAGGGCAATTTTATTATAGCTTCGTTAGCCACTTTTTCAAATATAGATTATGTATTTGGAATTGAAATTTACAAACCTTATGTATGGGAAACGAAATTTAATATTATTGCATTTTATTTGAATAACCCAAAAGACACAAAACCTCAAATTTCCATTATTCATTCGGATGTTTTTGATTATGATTTTAAAATATTAGCCAAAAAATTTTCAGAAAAAGAACTGTTGATCATTGGAAATCCGCCTTGGGTTACTAATTCAAAATTAGGCAGTCTTAATTCTTCTAATTTACCAAAGAAATCCAACTTTAAAAATTATAGCGGATTGGATGCAATCACTGGCAAAGGAAATTTTGATATTGCTGAATTTATTACCATGAAAATGATAGATGTATTTCAAAACATTAATGGGCATTTACTTTTATTAGTTAAAAATTCAGTAATTAAAAATATTGTTTTTGATCAAGCAAAAAACAAGTATTTGATTTCAGAAATCGAGAAACATTGCATCGATAGCAAAAAAGAGTTTAATGTTTCTGTTGAAGCTTCTTTATTTTATTGCAAACTCAAATCAGTTTCTCAGAATTATTGTACTGAATACAATTTTTACAAAAATCAAAATCCAACAATTCAATTTGGGTGGTTGGAAGATAAGTTTGTATCAAACATTTATTCCTATCACCATACTAAAAAAATTGATGGAGTATGTCCATTTGTTTGGCGACAAGGCTTAAAACACGACTGTTCAAGCATCATGGAATTAGACAAAGTGAATGGACATTTTGTAAATGGTTTGAATGAGGAAATTAAATTAGAGGAGGGTTTAGTTTATGGCCTTTTAAAAAGTTCTGATTTAAAAAACACCGTGATTAATCAAACAAGAAAGTTTACCATTGTAACTCAAAAAAAAGTTGGGCAAGAAACAAAATATATAAAAAATGATTTCCCAAAAACTTTTCAATATTTGACTAGCCATCAAGACAGTTTTAGTGCCCGAAAGTCGAGTATTTACAATAACAAACCTGCATTTTCAATTTTTGGAATTGGCGACTATTCTTTCAAACCATACAAGGTTGCAATTTCAGGACTTTATAAAACTTTTCACTTTACATTAATTTTACCTCAAAATGAAAAGCCTGTAATGCTCGATGATACTTGTTATTTAATTGGTTTTGACAAAATTGAATATGCAGTTTACACCTTAATACTTCTAAATTCTGACGCAACTGTACAATTTTTGCAATCTGTAACTTTTGCTGACGCTAAAAGAACTTTTACAAAAGATGTTTTAATGCGAATAGATTTATTAGAATTGGCAATCACAATTGATAAAAATTATTTAGAAAAAGAAATTCAAAGACTAAATAAAATGTACACCTTCAGTTTAACACTTTCTTTATGGGAAAATTTCATAAAAGAAATGAAACCAATAAATAATGGACAAATGGCATTGTTTACATAGTCAGAAATTGTACAATTCAATTACCTATACAAAATGCCCTATTTGCCATCTGTGTATGAAAATCATGATGATTTATATAATACCAAATATACCTATAAAATAGTCCAATCTATTGGTTCTTTTTTGCTAAAATGAATCAAAAAAAATTGTTCCGTAGCCCAGCTATGCAACGATTTTTTTTGAAAATTTTTTCTAAAAAATAACCACGCATCTTTGGACTATTTTATAAATTTATTTGGTATAACTTAATAACAATGCTCACAAAAGTCGGGATATACGTTGCAAACTTTTTTTGATTACCACATCCCGAAACATATTCATTCCCCCATTGGAGGCTTCGAAAGGATTTCCACTACTAGCCTAAACACAAAACCCGAGTCCCAACAACCTCAACACCAAAACAAAATCTGTGTTTGCAAGCATCCGTAAAATCTGTGTCTCAAAAACCAGCTGCCAAATTTGAAAAATACATCATACAACAAATAATATCGCAAAATATATAGTCATTGATGTAAAATGCCATATAAAATACTGTTAAATACAATATAAAATACCGTTAAATACAATATAAAATATCGTTAAATACAATATAAAATATCGTTAAATACAATATAAAATATTGTTAAATGCCATATAAAATATTGTTAAATGCCATATAAAATATTGTTAAATGCCATATAAAATATCGTTAAATACAATATAAAATACCGTTAAATACAATATAAAATATCGTTAAATACAATATAAAATATCGTTAAATGCCATATAAAATATTGTTAAATGCCATATAAAATATTGTATAATCCACTATTTTATATACATTTGCATCTATAAACTAAAATAATATGATACACATAGGCAATTTATTAGTGGCTTATTTTGAACAAAAACGCACCAGACGAGCTGCTCTTGCTCGAAAAATGCAGGTACAATTGGCTACTGTCATGAGTTTTGAAAAAAAACAATCCCTACAAACCGCAAGGCTCTATGAACTTTGCACCCACTTGCAACACAACTTTTTTATGGACATAGCCCAAACCCTGCCCGCAACATTTACCACAAACAAAGACATTTTTGAAGAAAAAGACCAAGAAATAGCGAGACTCAAAAAAGAAGTTGAAAAACTAACTATTGAAAGAGATGTATTGCTGAAAATAAAAACATAAGAAAAATTCAATGGCAAAAAATCAAAAAAAGTTTTAACTTTGACAACTTCTTGAAAATATCAAAATAATGGCAAAAACACAAACATTCGACCAAGAACTTCGCAGCTTACAAAAATATATTGAAAGTAATGAAAACGAAGATGCAAAAAGACAACTCTTATATCCATTGTTTACAAAACTTTTTAAAGACAAGTTTTCCATTGAATCAGGAAAAAACACACATGGAGCAGACGGATATGTTGAAGGTCAAATAATTATAGAAGCTAAAACAAACTATACACAATGGCTTGATGGCTTTTATCAGGCACTTCATTATAAAAAGAAATTTGGCTTGTCTTATAATTCTATCATGGTAATTGCCCATGAATTTTGTGCCATTTGGAAAATAAAAAATCTCCCAGAATTTGCTGTTGTAATATCAAATACTGCCGATGCAAACATGGCACCAAGCACTATTGGAAAAGAAAATGCTCGAAAAACAGCAAAAACCAATATGCTTTTGATAAAAGAAGCAGCTCAATATTGGCTTGAGCCAAAAGATTTGAAAGGGGAATTATTTCAAGGTAAAAAAAGTTTGATTACAGAAACTTATGAAATTTTAAAAGCTTTAACTCATTTAGATTCGGAAAGAATTCAAGTAAATAAGCACAATTTTATTCATGCTATTGAACGAATGAAATTGTTTTTTGAAACGCCAATAGAGGCGGTTCATGCGTTTTATTCTATTATTCCCTATTGGGATATTACTTCGTCTGTTGCCGAAAACGAAATATCTGAAACCATTAGAATTATTGGCTTTTCAGGCAAAAAGTTTTCTGACGATATAAAAATTATACCTAAATATAAAAAAGAGTTTACAAAATTTATTGAAACGCAATATGTTTTTACCAATGAAGGTTCTGGTTTAACTGTTGATTATTATTTCTCAAGATTTGATGAAGTATTGGCAGTGATAGATCCAGAATATGTAAAACAACACGGCATCTTTTTTACAGACGACAACTTGAGTAAGTTTGCCCTTTGGTTTGCCAAAAATGAAGTATTTGAAAGCATACACGAAAATTATGTAGTTTTTGACCCTGCAGGTGGTTCGGGTAACTTAATTAGCAGTTATAAAGGTAAATTAAAGCACAAAATAATATCGGAACTGCAACCCGATTTATTGAAAATTATTGAAAAACGGATGAAAGCCGACCCATGGCATATTGAAACAGGATTTACCGTTGTTCCAAAAACTAGCACCAACCAAGGATTGAATTTTATTGAAAAAAATGGAACAGATTATTATCAAATTTTAGAAGATGCAGTATTGGATAGTACTAAAAAACCACTAGACAAACCTTTGGCTTTTTTATTAAATCCGCCGTATAAAAACACCGATGAAAATGTTGTTACTCGTGAAAAAAGTGATGCAGAATATGAAATAAATGCCGAAATACTTGCCTTAACTGGTGCCGATGCTGGTAAAGAACGCTATTTAGCTTTTCTTGGACAAATTTTAAACATTTGTAAAGCTCAAACACAAAAGCTACCAAAAGCAAAACCATTGGTCATGATTTTTACTCCGACTTCTTGGCTCATTCCTCGACCAACATACAAACCATTTAGAAAAACATGGGACGAGCATTTTACCTACTTAAATGGTTTTATTACTACAAGTAATGAGTTTTTTAAATTAAAAGGAAAATGGCCTTTAGCTTTTACTATATGGCAATATGAACCCAATGAAGAAAGAGAAAATAAAGTAAAAGTTTTAGATTTAACCCATGCCAAGAAAACCGATTTAGCATTTGATTGGTTGGATATTGATGAGGAATTGAATCCAGCGGTTGAAAGCTTTGTAAACCCATTCGATTTTGTAAACCTAGACAATTCTCGTGGTGATATCAGAAATATGTTGCCTGAATTGGAAAGAAAAGGTAAATTAGTTAGACAACCAAGATATGATTTTAGTCTTTCAATAAAAGAATATAATAAAGAAATTGTTAGCGGGTTTCCTTCAAAAAATAAAGACAGGCATTTTAAATTGTTACGAAAATGTGGTGAAAGTGATGGTTCTTTTATTGGTTTTATGGATGATAATACTCCAGTTAGGCTTAAACAAGATCAATCAAATAGAATGTCAAATGAACCAGATAGCGTTTGGTTTATGTTAATGTCTTCATTTAGTTCAATTAATTTGCAACAAATTCATTCGGGTGCAGCAAATAGTCGTTCTTATTGTGCTTATGATGTTGTATCAAGTCAAGCATTATTTAGTTGGTATGCAATAAGCAAATCCATTTTTGGAAGAAACCCGCTTTGGACAAATCAGTATGAAATTTGGCAACCCAATATTTCAGACCATTTAAAAGTAGATTGGTTTGCGTTGTGTTATGCTTTTGGCTTAGCTGAAAACCGTTGTGTGGTTACCAAGTTTGAAAAAGACAACCCTGTTGAGGGTGCACCAGAAGTTTGGGTAGATAACCCCATGAGTCCAAACAATCAAGAGAGTTTTTATAGAACTATTTTGCAAAAAGAAATCAAAAAATCTAC
>NZ_MUGT01000030.1:0-41829 GCF_002217205.1 Flavobacterium branchiophilum NBRC 15030 = ATCC 35035
GTAAATAACTCGATAAAATTATTCAAGAAGCTGATGAAGGCAACACCAACCGCTTGATGGAAACGAGTCAGATTTTCAATGCTTTGAGTGTTTCGGACTCGGTGGCAAATCATTTGATTTTGGAAAAAAGAAAGTCGCTGGGTGCCGAAAACATGTATGGTTTGCTGCATGCCATTCAGAAACAAGTGGAAGTGAGCCTGGTGTATGAAAAATTTTGGGCTTTTGACCATGAAAAATTCCAGCGTGTGTTGCGCCCATTGGTTTTAAAAGAAGCCCGCCAACGTTGGTATTTGATAGCCGAAGACCCGAATGACGGTGCTATTAAATCGTTTGGACTGGATCGGATTTCGGATTTGGAAATTAGTTCGAGACGTTTTGAATATCCCAAATTGTTTAATCCCGAAGAAAAATTCAAGCACTCTTTTGGCATCATTAGTGGCGAAGAAGCCCCCGAAAAAATTCGGCTTTGGCTAACTCGGGAACAGGGTAATTATATCAAGTCCTTGCCGTTGCACCATTCGCAAAAAATTGTTTCGGAAACAGCAACGGAGCTTGTTTTGGAATTGTTTGTTTGTCCCACCCACGATTTTGTGATGGAACTCCTCTCGATGGGCGCCAATGTGAAAGTGTTGGAACCAAAAAGTTTGCAGAAAAAAGTAAAGGCGAGATTGCTTGAAGCGGTGGGATTGTATGCGTGATTTGTTTTAGGTTTTTGGTTAATGCTTATTCAAATCAAAAAATGACTTTAAATCGTAACAAAAAATAGGTTCTACCACGAAATGTGTGGGTTTTTAACAAATGTATAAAATTATAAAACAACTATTCAAAAATTTAAACCATTAAGAAATTAAGGTAATTAAGACTTAATGAAACTTAATATCTTAATGGTTCAAAAACAAAATTTAATAAATTTTAATTGGAAACCCACACAAATAAATGGTGGTAGAAACAAAAAAATAAAATGAAAAATACACCTCCCTCCTATCTGTTTTTGGATGATTTGCGAATTCCATCCGAGGCTTATCCATACCCTTTTAATCCTGTTTTTTTGGAAAAAGACTGGATTATTGTTCGCAGTTATACTGAATTTGTGGAATGGATTACCCAAAACGGCCTTCCGGATTGTGTTTCATTTGACCACGATTTGTCGGACGTTGAAAGCCCTCAAGAAAAAACAGGATTTGATTGTGCCAATTGGCTTGTTGACTATTGTATGGATAATCATTTGGCTTGTCCAGCGTTTTATTGTCACTCGATGAACCCCGTTGGGAAATCAAAAATATTGGGCTTGTTGGAGCAATTCAAATCGTTTCAAAAATCGCAATAGAAAGCAAATAATTCCCTCAAAAGTTTTGAAGTTTTTGAGGGAAATTATTTTTTTATAAAATATTGAAAATGAGTTTTTTATAATTTATTTAAAAAAAATCCAAATCAATAAAACATTAATTTTTGAAAAAATCCAAACCAATTAATAATTGCTTTTTGAAAAAATCCAAATCGAAAAAATGTTTTTTGAACGGATTAAAATCCGTTGCTATATTTTTACCAACAGATTGAAATCCGTTGTTATATTTTCACCAACGGATTGAAATCCGTTGCTATATTTTCACCAACGGATTGAAATCCGTTATTATATTTTCACCAACGGATTGAAATCCGTTGCTACAAAATGAATTGTCCCTACGGGACTTTATTATACGGGAGGTTTGATCAGGCAAACAAGTCTTGAGTTTCAAATATTGGTAATGGTATGCCGCCTTGATACAGTATTCATGTTTAAACAAATATCATTTGATGTAAAAAAAATTACTTTTTTTTACCAACCAAACACTAAATGTTTTAAATTTGTAATACTTAAATTCCTTAGTTATGAATACAATTATTGAAAAATATAGAAAGCCATTGTTACTTTCTATATTTTGTCTTTCTTTAATTAAACTTGGGGTCGAAATTTACGAACTCAATAACCAAGCAATAGACAAAAATACAGGTTTATACCTACCCTATTCAGGGTTAATTTCGAGTCTTATGCTTTGTTTATTCTATGTTTGGGAGCTGAGAAAAAAAACAGCTTAATATTTTTAAAATAAAGAGCAATTTTTTTATAAAAATTGTTCTTTGTTTTTATATTAAATTGATAAATTGTTATAAATCAATATTATTTGACGTATATAAGCTGCTTTCAAATTGTATGTCATTTTTTTTGCGGCTACTTAAAATTTACGAATATTATTCTATTTTACTAAAAAATCTATTTTTCATATTTCATATTTTCTTTATTATTTTTTGGTATCCATTTATATCAAGTAGTAGAAGTAGGCTTTTCATCAGATAATCAAGTTTTGAATCCAATGGCTTTGATTGTGGTATTTGAATGTACTACAATTGTTTTTTATATTGTAATCTTTATTTAAAAAAATTAGATTAAGACAACTGCTTTGATGCCGTCATTTTTTTGGTAAGCGAATAAAACCTAACATACAAAAAAACGGCTGCAAAGGTTAGCCCCGCCAAAAGGCCTATCCAAATACCTGTAGCGGCCAGCGTGGTGTGCTTACCAAGATAGTATGATATGGGAAATCCCACAACCCAATAGGCTACAAAGGTAATATACATTGGTACATTTACATCTTGAAGCCCCCTCAAGGCTCCTAAAACAACAACTTGGATGCCATCAGATATTTGAAAAAACGCAGCAATTAAGAGTAATTTGGATGTAATTTCGATTACTTGTGTGTTGTCCAAAGCTTGATTGGCATCGTTCATATTGAGAAACAAATGGGGTAAATATTGATGAAATACAATAAAAATAATAGCAAAAAAAGTTTCGAGCATAATGGCCAACATAAAAATAGATTTTGCCGTAAAAAGAAGCCCTTTGATGTCCTGAAGTCCTTTTAGATAACTCAATCGGATCATGGCTGTAACGTTGAGCCCCATGGCAAACATAAAGGTAGTTGAAGCGAGTGTTAGGGCTATTTGATTGGCCGCTTGACTGTTTTTGCCCAAACTACCCGAAAGCCATATAGCTGCCGTAAAAAGGGTAACTTCAAAAAGCATTTGCATGGCAGATGGTGCCCCAAGTTTTACAATTTTTTTGAGCACCGATTTTTTGATTTCTTTGAAACTAAAATGCTTAAAATAAGGTTGTAGTGTGTGGTTGTTTTTCATCAAATAGTGCATAAATACTACCATCATCAGTCTGGAAACAACAGTTCCAAGTGCAGCCCCCACAACACCCATTTTTGGAAAAATCCAAAATCCATAAATTAACATCCAATTGGCTATAACATGAACCACGTTGGTCAAATACACGGCATACATGGCATATTTTGTAAGCGATAAACCATCGGAAAATTGTTTGTAGCCCTGAAAAATAATTACGGGTATCAACGAAAATGCTACCCAATCGATATAAGGAGTGGCCAAATCGACAACGGCTTTGGGTTGGTTCATCAAAAGCATCAATGGTTTGGACAACACAATGAGCACAAATAACACTATCCCTAAAATAATACTTAACAACAGTCCGTGATGAAAAATCGAACGGCATTTTTTGTCGTTTTTTTCTGCCAATGCTTCAGAAGCCAAAGGGGTTATGGCAGTAGAAAACCCGATGCCAATAGACATTCCAATAAAAATAAAACTGTTGCCCAAAGATACAGCTGCCAACTCTGTAGCACCTAAATTGCCCACCATAAAATTATCAACAATCCCGATAAGGGTGTGTCCGAGCATACCAAAAACTACTGGAGTTGCTAGTTTGATGTTGTCTAAAAATTCTTTTTTATAACGGTTTATTCGCACTTTATATATATTTTTGCCAAAGGTAAAATATTTTTTTTGCCTACAATTTTAAAAACAAAAAAATATACGAAGTTAAAACAATGACAATTTGACATTTTTTAAGGTTTGGCAGTAATTTTGATAACATACAATAAATGAAATTTAAAAACATATTCAAAAATAAAACAAAGATGAGTACTGAAAATACTGAAATAGAAAAAGAATTAGACGACACAACGATTGAAAACACTACAACCGAGGAAACGCTAGTTGAAGAATTAAGTATTGAAGAACAATTAACCAAAGATTTGGCTGCCGAAAAAGACAAGTTTTTGCGTCTTTTTGCCGAATTCGAAAATTACAAAAAACGGACTACCAAAGAAAGAATAGAATTGTTTAAAACAGCCAATCAGGATGTTTTACAATCTTTATTGCCTATTTTAGATGATTTTGACAGGGCTTTAATTGAAATCAAGAAATCAGAAAATGACATTTTGACACAAGGAGTCGAATTGATACACGAAAAATTAAAATCGACCTTGGTATCAAAAGGATTAGAAGCAATAGAAATTGGGGCAGGCGATTTATTTGATGCCGATTTTGCAGAGGCCATAACCCAAATTCCAGCACCTTCGCCAAACTTAAAAGGTAAAATTGTAGATGTTATAGAAAAAGGTTATAAACTTGGCGAAAAAATTATTCGTTTTCCAAAAGTTGTAATTGGTAATTAATTCTAATTGAAAGAAATAGTGTATTAAAATCCACGCTTTGTTTTAGAAAACAACAAACCCAATGAGAAAAAAACAGCTGACTCTTGCACATCAAAAGTGAGTATTGTTAAAAAAATTTACACAAATGAAAAAAGATTTTTACGAAATATTGGGCATTAATAGAAATGCAACGGAAGCCGAAATAAAAAAAGCTTACCGAAAAAAAGCCATAGAATTTCACCCAGATAAAAACCCAGGCGATGCAGTAGCTGAAGAAAATTTCAAAAAAGCTGCAGAGGCTTATGAAATTTTGAGCGACCCACAAAAGAAAGCTAAATATGACCAATACGGACATCAAGCCTTTGAAAACGGCGGCGGTGGCGGCGGTTTTGGTGGTATGAACATGGATGACATTTTTAGTCAATTTGGCGACATTTTTGGTGGCGGCGGATTTGGCGGATTTGGCGGTGGCGGCGGACAACGCCGTATGAAAGGGAGCAATTTGCGAATCAAAGTAAAACTGACTCTTGAAGAAATAGCCAATGGCGTAGAAAAGAAAGTAAAAGTAAAACGAAAAATTCAGGCACAAGGCGTAACCTATAAAACTTGTGGCACTTGCAACGGACAAGGTCAGGTAATGCGAGTAACCAACACCATTTTGGGTCGTATGCAGTCGGCTTCTACCTGCCCAACTTGTGGCGGAACTGGACAAACACTGGACAAAAAACCATCTCATGCCGATGCTCAAGGGATGGTGCAAGAAGAAGAAACTGTGTCTATCAAAATTCCAGCAGGTGTAGTTGATGGAATGCAACTAAAAGTGTCAAACAAAGGAAACGATGCTCCTGGCAATAGTGTACCTGGCGATTTGATTGTTGCCATAGAAGAGGTAGAACATGACTTTTTGAAACGTGAAGGCGAAAACCTACATTATGACTTGTACATCAGCTTGTCTGAAGCTGTTTTGGGAGCTTCAAAAGACATTGAGGCTGTAAGCGGAAAAGTACGAATCAAACTGGAAGAAGGTATTCAATCTGGTAAAATTTTGAGATTGAAAGGCAAAGGTATCCCTAGCTTAAATGGCTATGGCAATGGCGATTTACTTGTACATGTTAATGTTTGGACACCAAAAACTTTGAACAAAGAACAACGTCAATTTTTTGAAAAATATTTAAACGACGAAAACTTTTTGCCAAATCCTGAAAAAAGTGAGAAATCATTTTTTGAAAAGGTAAAGGATATGTTTTCATAGTTATAAACCGCTTTTTTTATATAAAAAACCACCTTTATTAATAGAGGTGTTTTTTTTTGTATGAAAAAATAGTGGGAATATTTTTTGCAATCCAGAAGACTTCTATTAGAATTATTTTTCATGAAACCCAATTCCATATCCAAATAAAACAGCGGTTATTCCAAGATGAATAAGCAGCACAGCTTTTTGCCATTGCGGTCTGTCGTTCCATTTTTGCTCCGGATCGAATGGGTCAAATGCCAAACCAATTCCAAAGGAGGAAGCAGCTTGCACATAATCGTGATTAAAAATTGCTTGATAGGTACCCAAAATTAGGAATCCTAAGTAAATAAATTTGTTAAATGGTGTTTTCATAGTTTATTGATTTTTAATTTATGGTATTAGTTCCTTTTCAGAATTATTTGTTACATTTCTTGAATATGGATTGATTTATTTTTTTAAATTTTACTAATTTTTAAAAACTCACTTGTCTCAAAATGGTTTTTCCAAATGGAATTAAAGTAAGGGTTTCCACTTGATTGGTCGTGGTGTTTTTGGCATTCAAAATAATTTTTCCATTCTCATAGTTGGCTTGATGATTTTCTATAAATTGATAGCGTTGGTTTTCTATTGGTTTGTAGTTGAAATCACTGAAATTCGTGAAATAGGTTTTCCCTTTTTGTTCCATAGCGGCAATGGGTTTGGCAAAAAACAAGGCCCCATATCGAAAATATTTTTCTTTGTTGTGGTCTTCTACAATTTCAATTTCTGCTTTAAAGGCTATAGAAATGCGGTCTTTCTTCTTAAATTTCTTTTGAAAAACAATGCAATCTCCATCCAAAACATAGTTTTCTGTAGTTAAAATTTCTTTTGCCCAAGCGGGTTTTCTAATTTTTAGTGTAAATGCCACTTCAGTTGGGTTGGAAATTTCATAAACAAAGCTGTTTTTATTGGGATAATCCGTTATGGTTTCAATTTTTATAGTTTTATTTCTAATTTTTGTTTCCAACACATTGGGCATCAATAGCAGTTGAACAAAGGTAGTTTCATTTTCTTTGAGCCAAGATTTTTCAATAAAATAAGGCGTAATTCTACCGGCATTGGGATTGCAACAAACCGCTACATCTTGGTGTGCAGGCGAATATTTGTATCGGGTTTGGTTGCGGTGGGGTTCCACTTCACCATTTTTGGTACCCATCATTTCAAACGAATTATCCGTTTTGAGATAGGCAATACAAGAATGCTCGGGATGCCTGGATCCTTGTGCCGCATTATAAAAAATCGTTTCCATGGCTTCTGCCGTTTTGAAATCGCCTTGTTTTTGCAACAAAACGGAATAGCTATCTAGCAATTCGTGCAAGGAACAATATTCATAGCCCGTGTGCGTGGCATCAGCAGTTCGTTCGGCAATCCATTCATCGCCAATGGCACCTCCTGTGGCAGTGGTTGTTTTTTCAATCCGTTGCAAATACAGTTTCAAAGCGGTTTGCATTGCTGCGTTTTTTGATGCATAAGTTGCCACTAGCAAGGGGCGTAAATGCTCATAAGTATGCACCCCATGCGATTGCAATTTGTACTCAGGATTCAGAATATTTTGCAATTGTACATCTTTTTCCGATTGATAGGTGTTGCAAAAATCTTGATACAAAAACAAAGCATAATCGGTATATTTAGTATCACCCGTAATTTGATACATTTTGTCCAAAACATCCGTAAAGGTCAAACCATGTGAAACACCTCCGTTGAATTCCTTCCCAGAGGAATAGGGACTAGAGGCATGGATGGGATAGTTTTTCATGACATTGGCAACCGCTTTTTCTAAGGCATTCCAAACTTTTTTGTCTTTAGAATACTCATAATAAGCCAACAACCCTCGATAAAGCGTGGCTTTCGCCCACAATTCGCCGTTCTCCGATTGGAAATTATAGCGCAAATCGGTATCATAAATACCTAAATACCCATCTGCATCTTGGGATTTTAAGATGTTTTGAATGTATTTTTCCACTTTTTTCAGCCCTGATTTGTCGTTCAATAAAATCACATTTCTGATATAACCGTCCCACCAATTGGATTGGGTTTCGCTGTTCCACCATTTGTATTGCTCACTTCCTTCAGCATCGCCTTCTTTGTTGTTGCCCAAATCTTTGACTTCGCTGTGTTGGTGCAAGCGTTGGGTGCAATAAATGGGATCCTGAATCAAAGCGGGCACCAATTGATCCAAATTGCCCACAAATCCTGCCACGTCTTTTTGCATTTGGTCTTTCAACCAACCCGTAGGTTTGATGCTACCAAAGGGAAACAAGCTGTATTTTTCGTTTTGTTTTTCTTGGGATTGAATAGTCATGGTTCCTAAAATCAAAGTTATTGCAATTATTTTTTTCATCTGAAGTAGTGTTTAGTGGTTAGTCATCGAAAAATGAAGTGTTCCCCCATTTCGTATATCTTTAAAGTGAATAATCGGGTTTTTTAGTACGTTTCCGTTTAATTTTGCCTGCTCTTGCAAGTTGTTTTCTTTTGAAAAATGAGACGCTTTTATGGTAAATGTTTTATGGTTGGGTAGATGCAAAACGGCCTTTTTCACTTGAGGAGCTCCCAAAACAAATTCGCCATTTGCTGGATTCACAGGATAAAATCCTAATGTAGATAAAATATACCAAGCCGACATTTGACCGCAATCGTCGTTTCCAATCATGCCATCTGGGGTGTTGTTGTGAAAGTCGTTGATGATTTTATGAATGTATTTTTGCCCCACTTTAGGAGTGTCTGAAAAAGCATATAAGTAAACAATATGATGACTCGGTTCATTGCCATGTGCATATTGCCCAATTAGCGCTTCTTGACCTAAAAATTTATTTGGATTTATACTTTCAACAGTGAAAAAATCATTTAATTTTTTGGTGAATGTGGTTTTTCCACCCAAAAGATTTTTCATGCCTTCCACATCAAATTGTGCAGGTGTCCAGAAATATTGCCAGGCATTGGCTTCAGTATAATCACCTGGGTTGTTCATGGGCGAAGTGGCTGTTAGCGGATCAAAAGGCATTCTCCAATTACCATTACTGTCTTTGCCTCGAAATAATTGTGTTTCAGGGTCAAATAAATTTTTATAATAATGAGCTCTTTTATTAAATTCATTTTCTATTGGCAAATTGTCTAATTTTTTTGCCATTTGCGCCACACACCAATCATCATACCCACTTTCCAAGGTTCTTGAAACGGCTTCATTGTCCAATTTATCAAACGGATAATAGCCGTATTTTTGATACAACTCCCAATCGGAATTAATGTGACTTTTGGTTGAAGTTTCAATCATTGCTGCTAAAGCCTCATTTGGGTCAAACCCTTGAAAACCATTAGAATATGCCGATAAAAGCATCGGAATAGCGTGGTTGCCAATCATGCAATAATTATCTTGCCCCCAAGCCGTCCAAATGGGTAGAAAACCTGCTGCTTTGTGATGCAAAAGTAGTGTATTCACAATGCCATCAATTTTTTCAGGAGCAATAATTTGTAGTAATGGAAAAGCACCTCTATAAATATCCCAAATGGATAAAGTGGAATAATAGGCGTTGTTGGGTGCTTTAGAAATTGAATCATCAGCCCCGCGATAATTGCCATCCACATCAGCAATATTGGAAGGTTGCAGCAATAAATGATAGAGCGAGGTATAAAATAGTGCTTTTTGTTTGGCAGTTGCTTTGATGCAAATTCTACTCAAATAGTTTTCCCAAGCTTTTGCTGCATGGTGTTTCACTTGTTCAAAATTCCAATGTGGTATTTCGGTTTGCAGGTTCAATTTTGCCCCTTCAACACTCACTGTGGAAAGTGCAATTTTGATGTTCAAAAGTTTATTTTTGGCTAAATCAAAATCCAAATGAAATTTGGGTGCATTTTCTTTCGAACCTCTTGGAAGTTGCTCTATTTTTGAAAAAGGGGTTTCAAATTGAATGGTGAAAAAATACTTTTTTGTTACCCAAGCTTTCGTTTTGCAATAGCCCGAAATAGTGTTGTTATTTTCAATTTTTATATCGCTTTCCAAAACCAAGCTATCATTCAAAAATTGAATTCCATGCTGGAAATCGAGCAACAATTTAGCATGAACATCAGGATAAGTATATCGATGAAAAGCTACTCGTTCGGAACAACTTAATTCTACTTGAACACCGTCTTTTTTGGTTAGGGAATAATAGCCAACGCTGGCTTTTTCGGTGTTTTTATGATAGCTATTTTTGAAATGAGGTTGTTTTTCATCAAAAGGAAGCAACAAAATATTTCCCATTTCGCCAATGCCTGTGCCACTGAAACGCATTTGCGAAAAACCCAAAAGCAAGGTGTCTTTATATTGATAACCACTGGTATGATTCCAGCCCGAAGTTGCATTGTCTGGTCCGGGTTGCACCATTCCAAATGGCATTGAAGGACCGGGAAAGGTGTGTCCTGTGCCATCGGTTCCAATGAAAGGGTTTACGTGTTTGCTGTTTTGAGCATTTGTAAAAAAAGAAAGAAGTAGGATAAATACAAATAGGTTTTTTTTATGTTGTTCCATTTTTTAAATTCTAGTTATTCCTTAATTCTGAAATTTTTTCTGTTTTTTGAAATATTTGTCAAAGTTTTAAATTTTGAGAAAAATATATTCTAAATAAATTTCGTTTAATTGAAACACAAAATTATTTTTTATTGATGGAATAAATTAGCATAAAATTGTTCAATACTAACACTATATTGAATTTTATTTGATTATTTTTGTTTGATGAAGTAAATTTGCAATTATGACTAGCCATTAACAACTCATTCGTGCAAAAAAATACATTGGAATAAAAGGCTATAAAAGTTAGGATGCTATCAAATAAATTTTACATCAATGAAAGCAATTTTAGAAAATATTTCATCTAATAATGGAAACTCGAGTTTTCGTGCCTATCGGTATCAAGTTCCATTTTTTGAGTTCAAATGGCATTATCATCCCGAATGGGAGCTGACGTATATTGTACAAGGCAATGGGTATCGCATTGTGGGCAATTCTTACGAGTCTTTTTCTGCAGGCGATTTGGTATTGTTGGGAAGCAATTTGCCTCACACTTGGACAGGAAAAACAGACAACGACACCGAATCTGATGCCGTAGTAATTCAGTTTTCTATGGATTTTATGCTACCATTTTTGAAATTACAAGAAGGAATTGCCATAAAAAATATGTTAGAACAGGCAGCTAGAGGTTTGGTTTTTCCGCCCGAAAAAGAAATGGTAACTGCAATTTTGGAATTACCCCATTTGCAAGGAATGGAAAAAGTGATGCGATTTATTGCTCTTTTAGACAAATTGGCTCAAATGCCAGCAAAATATATTGCTCCAAACACCTTTCATAATGTAGTTTCTAAAAAAAATGAATTGCGAATCAACAAAGTGTGTACTTTTTTGCAGGACAATTTTCATCAGAAAATAACTTTGCAAGCGGTTGCCGAATTGATTCATGTTACCGAAAGTAATTTTTGTAAATTTTTCAAAAAAGCAACTGGAAAAACGCTTTCCGATTACGTAAACGAATTGCGAATCAACGAAGCCAGCAGGTTGTTATTGCAATCGGATGCAACCGTCAATCAAATTTCCTATTCCTGCGGATTTGAAACTTTGAGTTATTTTAATCGCATTTTTCTAATGAAAAAAGGTATATCTCCCAAGAAATTTAGAGAGATAAACACACCCGCCATGATGAAAAAATCCACATCACAAATTTAATCCAAAAACGCCAATAAATAGCCCAATCTGCTATCTTTTTTGCTTAAATTATTCAAAAAAAATAGTTCCGTAGNNCAAATCAAAAATGTATCTTTGCTTTTATTTTATTAAAAAAATGGAAGACAATAAAGCAAAAGAAACAGCGGCATTTTATGAACGACTCAAGGTAGAATTGGATAATAGCAACACTTGGCCAGCCACTTATTTGTACAAATTTATAGTACCTAGTTTGAATGACAATGTTTTAAAAGTTGAGGAGGCATTTAATTGTATGGGGGCTGTTATCAAAACCACCAAGTCCAAAACGGGCAAGTTTACCAGTATTTCTGTAGATGTAACGATGAAAGATGCCGACGAAGTCATTTCAAAATACAAAGAAGTATCTACAATAGAAGGCATTGTTTCATTATAAAACTGCTTGGTTTTATGAGCTTATAATATCCAACGAATTATTATTTTCAATACAAAATATGAATTATATTAAAGAAAATGCCAAAGATGTGGTGTTCAATTTAGAATACAACTCTGAAAGACAGCATCTTATCATTCCAGAATACGGTCGTCATTTGCAAAAACTGATCAATCAAGCTACTGCCATTGCAGATGATGAAGAGCGAAATAAAGCCGCCCAATACATTATTCAAGTTATGGGAAGTTTGAACCCTCATTTGAGAGATGTTCCCGATTTTCAGCATAAGTTATGGGACCAATTGTTTATTATGTCTGATTTCAAAATCAATGTAAATTCGCCATATCCTATTCCGTCTCGAGAGGTTTTGCAAATGAAACCCGATGCGTTGCAATATCCTCAAAATTATCCAAAATACCGATTTTATGGCAACAATATCAAATACATGATTGATGTGGCCAATAAATGGGAAGAGGGCGAAATGAAAAGTGCTTTGGTAAAAGTAATTGCCAATCACATGAAAAAATCGTACTTGAGTTGGAACAAAGATACTGTAACCGATGCAGTGATTTTTGAACATTTGTATGAATTGTCTGAAGGTAAACTTAACTTGATGCAAAGCACAGAAGAACTGTTGAACACCAACGAATTGATACGTACAAACAAGAGGGTTTCAAACAAAATTGTTCCTAATACTAATCAAAAAATTGTTCCTAATAAAGGACCAAAAAACAGCAAAATTATACCCAAAAAAATGAAGTCGAAGTTTTAACACCTCAAATTTTGACTTGGCAACAATAAAACTAAACTAAAAAGATAACCAAAAGCATTAAAATAAAAATGGGGACATTTAAAATTGAAGGAGGCAAAAGCCTAAAAGGAGCCATCACGCCTCAAGGGGCTAAAAATGAAGCATTACAAATTTTGTGTGCCGTACTTTTAACGCCAGAAAAAGTAACCATCCATAATATCCCTGACATTATAGATGTTAATAAACTCATTACCCTTTTAGGTAATTTGGGGGTTAAAATTCAAAAAAATGGCCCAAGCAGCATGACATTTCAGTCGGACGAAGTAAATGTGGGCTATTTGGAAACAGAAGCCTTTAAAAAAGAAGGGGGGTCGCTCCGAGGGTCGATCATGATCGTGGGGCCTTTGTTGGCCCGATTTGGCAAAGGATATATACCAAAACCTGGAGGGGACAAAATAGGAAGACGACGATTAGATACTCATTTTGAAGGGTTTATCAATTTGGGGGCAAAATTTAGATACAACCGAGAGGATCATTTTTATGGTGTAGAAACCAGCGAAAAGCTCAAAGGTACTTATATGTTGTTAGACGAAGCCTCTGTAACTGGTACTGCTAATATTGTTATGGCAGCTGTATTGGCAGAGGGGGTAACAACTATTTACAATGCTGCTTGCGAACCTTATTTGCAACAACTTTGTAAAATGCTTAATTTGATGGGGGCAAAAATTAGTGGCGTTGGTTCAAACTTATTAACCATTGAAGGGGTTGAAGCCCTTGGTGGATGCGAACACCGCATTTTGCCCGACATGATCGAAATAGGATCGTGGATTGGTCTTGCTGCCATGACAAAATCGGAAATTACTATCAAGAATGTGAGTTGGGAAAACTTGGGTATTATACCAAGTACATTTAGAAAATTAGGAATTACGATAGAGAAAAAAGGAGATGACATTTATATACCAGCACATACAAATGGTTATGAAGTAAAAACCGATATTGACGGGTCGATACTTACCATTGCCGATGCTCCTTGGCCAGGTTTTACGCCTGATTTGTTGAGCATAATTTTAGTAGTGGCTACACAGGCAAAAGGCGATGTATTGATACATCAAAAAATGTTTGAAAGCCGTTTGTTTTTTGTGGACAAATTGATCGATATGGGAGCCAAAATCATGTTGTGTGATCCACACCGAGCGGTGGTTATGGGACACAATTTTGAGTCGCAATTGAAAGCCACTGTAATGAGTTCGCCAGACATTAGAGCGGGTATTTCGTTGTTGATAGCGGCCCTTTCGGCAAAAGGAACAAGTACCATTCAAAACATTGAGCAAATAGACAGAGGTTACGAAAAAATAGATGAACGCTTGCGGGCCATTGGGGCACATATTGTTCGTTTGTAAGATGGGTAGGTTGTTTTGTACCAATTTTGTTGGAACCCCGTGTTGCGTGAGGGATAGTAGTGAAAATCCTTTTTTGTCCCGTCTTTTTGGGGCAAAAAAGATTGTAACGGATAGCCCGACCCGTAGTTTACGGAGGGGCACGCCCAAATGAACGACCTATTTGTAGCAAACACCTTTTGCCATGATTATGACTTGATATCGTTTTGTTTTTTGGCTATTCGACGGAGAAGAGCAAGGAGCAAAACGGTATTTTTATTAAATATTTATTTATAATTATTAGATGACAAATGAACAAACTGCAATAAAGGCAACTTATTTTAGTATTTTGGGCAATGCTGGATTGGCGTTGGTAAAGGGTTTTGCAGGGATTTTTGGTAATTCGTATGCCTTAATTGCCGATGCTATTGAATCGACAACGGATATTTTTGCGTCATTTTTGGTGCTTTTTGGGATAAAATATGCCAACAGACCGGCAGACGACAACCATCCGTATGGACATGGCAGAGCCGAGCCATTGATTACTTTTATTGTGGTGGGGTTTCTTATAGCGTCGGCCGTTTTTATTGCTCACGAAAGTATTATCAATATTCAAACACCACACCAATTGCCCAAAACTTGGACCTTGTATATCCTTGGAGGCATTATTTTGTGGAAAGAGTTTTCGTTTAGATTGGTTATGCAAAAAGGCAAGGCTACCAATAGCTCATCGCTTATAGCCGATGCGTGGCATCATCGGAGTGATGCTATAACGTCTGTTGCGGCTTTTATTGGGATTGCGATGGCCTTGTATTTGGGCAAAGGATATGAAGCAGCCGATGATTGGGCGGCTTTGTTGGCTTCTGGTTTTATTATTTATAATAGTTATTTGATTTTTAGACCCGCTTTGGGCGAAATTATGGACGAACATTTATATGACGACTTGATTGTAGAAATTAGGCAGTATTCTAAAGAGGTTTTGGGGATTATAGACACCGAAAAATGTTTTATTCGCAAAGCGGGAATGCAGTATCATGTGGATTTGCATGCCATTGTAGATGCCAATATTTCGGTAAAAGCAGGGCACGACTTGGCCCACAATTTAAAAGATTATTTACGATTGAAGATACCTAATATTGGACATGTTTTGATTCATATTGAGCCCTCGCATGAATAATGGTATTGGTTTTTTTTTTGAACAAAAAACGAATTGAATAAAAAAACATTACCTTCGTTGGGTAATTAAATTGTATTGCAAAATGAAATTAAAAGGTGTATTTGTTTTATTATTTATAAGTATTAGCGTACTTTCAAGGGCAAGTTTTATCTTGTTGCCAATGGACGAAACGACCCAAAAAAACCATTTAAAAGCATACGGTATAACCTATTGGGTGCTAAGCAAAGACTACAAAGCTAGTTGGTTGTTGAATTTTAGAGGGGGTTCGTTTTTGTTGCCCGATGCAGCCGAAATTCGGAAAGAATGTCAAGTAAGGGGTGTGAGTTTTGAAATTTTATCGGATGCAGAACAGGCGTCGCTATTGGCTGAAATAGCCAGTCCGTCTCAAAACATGGAAGCCGTAGTGCTGGAAAAAGCTCCCAAAATTGCCGTTTATACACCAAAAGGCAAACAGCCGTGGGACGATGCTGTTACGATGGTGCTTACGTATGCCGAAATTCCGTTTACGGCTATATATGACGAAGAAGTTTTGGGCGATCAATTGTTGTTATACGAATGGTTGCACCTGCACCACGAAGATTTTACGGGACAATACGGAAAGTTTTATGGGGCTTATAGAAATGCTCCATGGTATATGGAGCAAAAACAAGAGGCCGAATTGTTAGCCCAAAAGTTGGGTTATAATAAAGTATCTGAAGAAAAATTGGCAGTAGCCAAAAAGATAAGGGATTATGTTATTGGAGGAGGCTTTTTATTTGCAATGTGTTCGGCAACAGATAGTTTCGACATAGCACTTGCGGCAGAGGGTACCGATATTTGCGAAACCATGTTTGATGGCGACCCAAGTGACTCTAATTATCAATCGAAAATACACGATGTTAATAGCTTTGCATTTAAAAATTTTACATTGGACAGAAAACCAGATCATTATGAATTTTCGGATATCGATATGACCGAAAAACGTAAAATTCCGATGGAAAAAGACTATTTTACACTGATGGATTTTTCTGCAAAATGGGATGCAATACCTACCATGCTGTGTCAAAATCATACGCAATTGATCAAAGGATTTATGGGGCAAACCACTTCATTTGATGCGTCGTTGATTAAAACAAATGTTTTAGTTTTGGCAACGAACGAAGTAAATGGCGAAGTCCGTTATTTGCATGGCGAAAAGGGCAAAGGCATGTTTACTTACTACGGCGGACACGACCCCGAAGACTACCAACACCGTGTGGGAGATGCCCCAACGGTTTTAGACTTGCACCCTAATTCACCAGGATTCAGACTGATTTTAAACAACGTATTGTTTCCCGCAGCTCGAAAAAAGAAACAGAAAACATAATTTTGTTGCCTTTCAATCATAAAATAATTTGATTGTTCTGCTAACCAAACCCCTCGTAGGTACCTTTTCACTACTATCACTAACGCTAAACACGGTAATAAACAGCATTTATACTAAAAAATATTGATTCAAATAAGTTGCTACTCCATCTTGATGGTTCGTTTGAATCACTTCCAAATGGGCTAATTTTTCTTTTAAAGATAGAGGAGCATTACCCATTATACAAGCTTTGTGTGATGCTAGCAACATTTTTTCATCATTAAAACCATCGCCAAACGAAATAGTTTCATAAAACGAGTAACCTTCTTTTGCCAATATTTGTGCAATGGCATGACTTTTATCCACTGTTTTGTCCATAAATTCCAAACAAATGGGCAAACTAAAAGCATGATTGAACTCGTTTGGATGAATCTCTAAAATTTGTTTTTGGATTTTTTGTAACTTTTGATGGTCGTCGTGAGAAAAAAATATTTTAATGGCATCAAAATCTGTAATAGCCTTAAAATCAACTATTTGCGGATGGTATGTTACTACTTTTTGAAAACTATTCAATTTTTCGTTTACTTGATTTGTTTGCCAATAATCTTCTTTAAACATTACCATAGTAACTTCTGGATCAAAGTGTAATGACAAAATAGAGGCTACCTTTTGGGAATCCATATTTTTGGCATACATCAATTGTTTATTTGGGGAGTGTATTCTGGCCCCGTTTGAGGTTACCAAATAAAGCGGCACTCCTAGCTTTTCTACTAACGGAAGCGCATCCAAATGGTGACGGCCTGTGGCTACAATAAACAAATAATCTTTCAAATAGAGTTCTTGAAACACTTGCTTAGTAAAGTCTGAAATGGAATGATTGTTGTTGAGTAAAGTTCCGTCTAAATCGGTAATGATAACACGTGTATGATGAGGCATTGGCAAAATGTTTACGTTTTTTGAAAGTTTAGTTGTGCAAATTTAACAAAATTTTGTAGTTTTTAAAATAAATATTCTCAATATTGTAATTTTTATATTATTTTTAATGTTAAATATAAAAAATTCCTTTTGCTTACTTTTGATTTTTGGTAACTTATGTAACAATAATCCCACATAAGATATACCTCGTTTCCTTATTTTAGGTATTCTTCAGGTTTGTTATATATGGGTGTTCATTTGACAATCCAAAAATAATAAAATAAAACCAATAATAAAAAATAAATTTTTATTTTTCAAAATGTGCTAGATTCAATTAGCAAATTTAGAAGTACCTTTTTTTGATTGTCATAAAATGGGATGGAAATGATTTTAATACAAGAAAAAGCCTCAAATATAATATTACTTGAGGCTTTTTTATTAAAAAAAATAAATTTTTATCTTTTGTCCATTTCTTTGAAATCACGAAGTGCATAACCTGTATATACTTGTCTTGGGCGTCCAATTGGTTCTTTGTTTACACGCATTTCTTTCCATTGTGCAATCCAACCTGGCAAACGGCCAATCGCAAAAAGTACCGTAAACATATCGGTTGGAATTCCTAAAGCACGATAAATAATACCTGAATAGAAATCGACATTTGGATATAATTTTCTAGAGACAAAATAATCATCCACTAAAGCAGATTCTTCCAATTTTTTAGCAATTTGAAGAATAGGGTCGTTTACACCTAGTGTAGCCAAAACCTCGTCTGCAGCTTTTTTGATGATTTTAGCTCTTGGATCGAAGTTTTTATACACACGGTGACCAAATCCCATCAAACGGAAAGGATCTTCTTTATCTTTGGCTTTTGCCAAATATTTGTCGGCATCTCCACCATCTTTTTGAATTTCTTCTAACATTTCCAACACGGCTTGATTTGCACCTCCATGAAGTGGTCCCCAAAGAGCTGAAACACCAGCCGAAATAGAAGCAAATAAACCTGCATGAGAAGAACCCACCATACGAACGGTAGAGGTAGAACAATTTTGTTCGTGATCTGCGTGAAGAATAAATAATTTATCCAAAGCAGCAATAACTACGGGGTCTATTTTATAAGGGCCTGTTGGTAATTCAAACATCAAACGCATAAAATTTTCAACATATCCTTTGGTATTGTCATAATAATTCAAAGGGAAACCCATACTTTTTCTGTATGTCCATGTGGCAATTACAAGGAATTTACCCATTGTTTTGCAAACGGCTTCATACATTTCCTTTTCATTTTCAACATTTACCGATTTAGGGTTAAATGCAGTAAGGGCACTTGTTAAAGAAGACAAAACACCCATTGGATGGGCTGTTTTTGGAAAACCATCAATGATATTTTTCATTTCTTCGTTTACCAATGTATATTTTCGGATGTCGTTTTCAAAATCCTCTAATTGTTTTTGGGTTGGCAATTCTCCAAAAATAACCAAATAAGAGACCTCTAAAAAATCAGCTTTTTCGGCTAAATCTTCAATAGAATAACCTCTATATCTCAATATTCCTTCTTCTCCATCAAGAAAAGTAATATCTGATTTACATACACCAGAGTTTTTATAACCTGGATCCATCGTTATAGCACCAGATACATCTCTAAGTTTATTGATGTCTATGGCTACTTCGTTTTCTGTACCAATAATAACTGGGAGTTCATATTTTTTCCCATCTAATTCTAAAATTGCTGTTTTTGACATAATATGTTTGAAGTTTTTCCTTTTTATAAAAATAATTTAACAAATTTAATAAATTAAAAATTAAAAAAAAACTTTTACTTAAACGTTTTCGTAAAATTTATAAAAAATTATATTTCTGTTAAAATATTGGGTCATTAATAAAAAAAGCACTCGAAAAGTTATAATAACTTAACGAGTGCTGATTATTATGTAGCTCTATTTATTTGAATGCTTTTACACCAGGAAAATAAGCAGTTGCACCTAATTCCTCTTCAATACGAATCAATTGATTGTATTTTGCCATACGATCTGAACGAGAAGCTGATCCTGTTTTAATTTGTCCGCAGTTGAGGGCAACAGCTAAATCTGCAATTGTATTGTCTTCTGTTTCTCCAGAACGGTGAGACATTACAGAAGTGTAGCCTGCGTTTTTTGCCATATTTACTGCAGCAATAGTTTCAGTTAATGTTCCGATTTGATTTACTTTAACTAAAATAGAATTGGCAATACCTTTTTCGATTCCAGTAGCTAATCTTTCTACATTAGTAACAAATAAATCATCTCCTACTAATTGTGTTTTATTACCTATTTTTTCTGTAAGATATTTCCATCCTTCCCAGTCGTTTTCCTGCATTCCATCTTCAATTGAAATAATAGGATATTTTGATGCTAAATCCGCTAAGTAATCTGCTTGTTCTTGAGAGGTTCTCACCTTGCCGGTTGCACCTTCAAATTTTGTATAATCATACTTGCCTTCTACATAAAATTCAGATGCAGCACAATCTAAAGCAACCATAATTTGGTCTCCAAAGGTATAACCAGCTTTTTCAACAGCCAGTTTGATAGTGTCTAAAGCATCTTCTGTTCCGCCAGCCAAGTTTGGTGCAAAACCACCTTCATCTCCTACAGCTGTAGAAAGGCCTCTATCATGAAGCACTTTTTTCAAATTATGAAAAATTTCAGTTCCCATTTGAAGAGCATGTGAAAAAGACGTTGCTTTGACGGGCATTATCATAAACTCTTGAAATGCAATAGGAGCATCAGAATGAGAACCTCCATTGATGATGTTCATCATAGGTACCGGAAGCGTGTTGGCCGAAACACCACCCACATAACGATACAATGGCAAACCTAATTCGTTAGCTGCTGCTTTTGCTACTGCTAAAGAAACTCCAAGTATAGCATTGGCACCTAAATTAGATTTGTTTGGTGTACCATCTAAATCAATCATCATTTGGTCTATGGCATTTTGCTCAAAAACAGAAGAGCCAACAAGTGATTCTGCAATTTTAGTATTCACATTTTCTACAGCTTTCAAGACACCTTTGCCTAAAAAGTTTTTGCCACCATCACGTAATTCAACCGCTTCGTGTTCGCCAGTAGAAGCACCAGATGGAACTGCCGCACGACCTAAAATACCATTTTCTGTAATAACATCTACTTCTACAGTAGGATTTCCACGTGAATCAAAAATTTGTCTTGCATGAATTTTTACTATAATGCTCATAATTATTATTTTTAAAGTTGATTTTATAATTTACAATTACAAATATATTCTATATTTTTTTATCAATAATATAATAATTTATAATATTATTAACGATAACGATTTAGCGTTGTCCCAATTTTATATTGTCTATAAACTGATCAAATAAATATGTAGAATCGTGAGGTCCTGGACTCGATTCTGGATGAAATTGTACTGAAAAACAATTTTTATGCGTCATCTTCATTCCAGCTACCGTGCCGTCATTCAAATGTAGATGTGTGATTTCTAAATCAGTACTGCTATCCAATACATTTTTATCGACTGCAAAACCATGATTTTGAGATGTAATTTCGCCTTTACCAGTTTGAATATTTTGCACAGGATGATTGATGCCTCGGTGACCATTAAACATTTTAAAAGTAGGGATTCCATTAGCTAAAGCAATAACTTGATGCCCCAAACAGATACCAAAAAGAGGTAAATTTTGTGCCATAATTTCTTTTGCTACTGCAATTGCACTATCTAATGGTTCTGGATCTCCAGGTCCGTTAGACAAAAAATAACCATCCGGTTGAAAAGCAGATAAATCTGAAAATGAAGCGTTATATGGAAAAACTTTAATATAACAATCACGTTTAGCTAAATTACGTAAAATATTAGTTTTGATTCCCAAATCTAAAGCGGCAATTTTATATGTAGCAAGTTCATTACCAAAATAATAAGGTGTTGTAGTTGAAACTTTTGAAGCCAATTCTAAACCTTTCATATTTGGAACAGCAGCTAATAAAGCTTGAAGCGTTTCAATATCGGTATCGTCCGTACAAATTACTGCATTCATAGCCCCATTATCACGAATGTAACTTACAAGTGCTCTAGTATCTACATCTGCAATACAAATTAAATTTTGTTTTTGAAAATAAGATTCTAATGATCCTGAAGCACTTGGTCTTGAATGATTAAAACTAAAATTTTTACATACCAATCCTGCAATTTTAATGTCTTGAGATTCAATTTCTTGATCATTTACACCATAATTACCAATATGAGGATGGGTAGCCACCATAATTTGCCCAAAATATGATGGGTCTGTAAATATTTCCTGATATCCCGTCATGCCAGTATTAAAACAAACTTCACCAAAAGTTTTGCCGCTAATACCAATAGATTTGCCATAAAATATTGTTCCATCACTTAAAAGTAAGATTGCTTGTTGTCTTGTTGTGTATTTCATTAGTAGTTAGTTGAAATGCAAAATTAATAAATTAAAAGAAAAAATAAAGTAAAAACATAAAAAAAGGACAAACTTAATAAAGTTTATCCTTTGATATTAATGCAATTAAATCATTATTCGGCAGATTCAGTAGTTTCAGTTTCAGTAGCAGGATTTTCAGCTACTTCTTCTGTTTTTTTAGCTTTACCACCACGACGGCTTTTAGCTTTTTTAACTTCTTTTTTACCACCGTTATAAATTTCGTTAAAATCAACAAGTTCGATCATTGCCATATCAGCATTATCTCCCAAACGATTACCAACTTTTATAATTCGGGTGTATCCACCAGGACGATCTCCTACTTTTTCAGCTACTTCTCTGAATAATTCAGTTATAGCATACTTATTACGAAGGTTTGCAAAACAGATACGACGGTTGTGTGTTGTATCTTGTTTAGATTTTGTTATTAAAGGCTCAACAAATTGTTTAAGCGCTTTTGCTTTAGCAACAGTAGTGTTTATACGTTTGTGCTCAATAAGAGAACAAGCCATATTAGCCAACATAGATTTTCTATGCCCAGTTTGTCTGCTAAGATGATTGAATTTTTTTCCGTGTCTCATTGCTGTGTAAAATTTAATCTCACCAAAAGGTGGACTAGATTAATCTTTATCTAATTTGTATTTTGTTAAATCCATTCCGAAAGTTAAATTTTTAACCGCAACAAGTTCATCAAGTTCAGTTAAAGATTTTTTACCAAAATTTCGGAATTTCATAAGGTCATGTTTATTGAAGGATACCAAATCTCCAAGTGTTTCAACTTCTGCCGCTTTCAAACAGTTCAAAGCTCTTACTGACAAATCCATATCTACAAGCTTCGTTTTTAATAACTGACGCATGTGTAAAGACTCTTCGTCATAAGATTCTGTTTGAGCAATTTCATCAGCCTCAAGAGTAATTCTTTCATCAGAAAATAACATAAAGTGGTGAATTAACACTTTTGCAGCTTCAGTTAGAGCATCTTTTGGATGAATAGAACCATCAGTTTTAATTTCAAAAACTAATTTTTCGTAATCGGTTTTTTGCTCAACACGAAAGTTTTCAATGGAATACTTTACATTTTTTACAGGTGTAAAAATAGAATCAGTAAAAATAGTTCCAATAGCTGCATTTTGTTTTTTATTTTCTTCAGCAGGAACATAACCTCTACCCTTTTCGATTGTTAGCTCAAAACTCAATTTGATACTAGCATCTAAATTACAAATAATCAAATCTGGATTCAATACTTGAAAACCAGAAATAAATTTTTGAAAATCTCCAGCAGTAAGTTTGTCTTTTCCAGAAATTGAAATCGAAACAGTTTCATTATCAACTTCATCAATCTGACGTTTGAAACGAACTTGTTTAAGATTTAAAATAATTTCTGTTACATCTTCAACTACTCCAGAAATAGTAGAGAACTCATGATCTACACCTTCAATTCTTACAGAGGTAATTGCATACCCTTCTAAAGCAGAAAGCATAACTCTTCTAAGAGCATTACCAACAGTCAATCCATAACCAGGTTCTAAAGGTCTAAATTCAAATTTACCTTCAAAATCGGTTGAATCGATCATGATAACTTTATCGGGCTTCTGAAAATTAAATATTGCCATAATTTCGACTAAGTCAATTATTATTTGTTGTACAATTCGACGATAAGTTGTTCTTTGATATTTTCTGGAATTTGAATTCTAGCAGGAACAGATACAAATGTTCCTTCTTTTTTATCATTATTCCAAGTTATCCATTCATAAACATGGCTAGAGTTAGATAAAGAACGATCGATAGTTTCTAAAGATTTAGATTTTTCACGAACGGCAACTACATCACCAGCTTTTAAATGATAGGATGGTATGTTTACACACTCTCCATTTACTGTAATATGTCTGTGAGATACAATTTGTCTTGCGGCTCTTCTTGAAGGAGCAATTCCCATTCTAAAAACCACATTATCTAATCTTGCTTCACATAATTGTAAAAGAACTTCACCAGTTACCCCTTTAGTTGCAGAAGCTTTTTCAAAAAGATTTCTAAATTGCTTTTCTAAAATTCCATAAGAATATTTAGCTTTTTGTTTCTCCATTAATTGGACAGCATATTCAGATTTTTTACCTCTCTTTTTAGCTAAACCATGTTGCCCTGGTGGGTAATTTCTTTTTTCGAATGCTTTATCGTCTCCGAAAATCGCTTCGCCAAATTTACGTGCTATTTTGGTTTTTGGACCAGTATATCTTGCCATTTTTTTAAAAATTTAAGGTAGAAATTATGAATTCAGGTCAAATCCTTCGATAATTATGTTGCTACCTTGTTATACTATTTACTTTATAAAATTATACTCTACGTCTTTTTGGAGGACGACATCCGTTATGAGGCATTGGTGTTACATCAATAATTTCTGTAACTTCAATTCCTCCATTATGTATGGAACGTATAGCAGACTCACGTCCGTTACCTGGTCCTTTTACATAAACTTTAACTTTTTTCAATCCAGCTTCAAGAGCTACTTTACTACAATCTTCTGCGGCCATTTGAGCTGCATAAGGAGTATTCTTTTTAGAACCTCTGAAGCCCATTTTACCAGCTGAAGACCATGAAATCACTTCACCTTTTTTGTTTGTCAAAGAAATGATGATGTTGTTGAAAGTAGCAGAAATATGAGCTTCTCCAGTTGACTCAACAATAACTTTACGTTTTTTTGCAGTTGCTTTAGCCATATTACTTATTATTTAGTTGCTTTTTTCTTGTTCGCAACAGTTTTTCTTTTACCTTTTCTAGTTCTAGAATTATTTTTAGTTCTTTGACCTCTTAATGGAAGTCCAGATCTATGACGGATTCCTCTGTAGCATCCAATATCCATCAAACGTTTGATGTTTAAAGATATTTCAGAACGCAATTCTCCTTCAATTTTAAAAGAAGAAACGGCATCCCTGATGGCTCCAATTTCGTCGTCATTCCATTCATTAACTTTCTTGTCTTGGCTAACTTGAGCTTTATCTAAAATCTCAATAGCTCTACTATTTCCTATTCCGAAGATATAGGTAAGTGCAATAACACCTCTCTTGTTTTTTGGGATATCTACCCCTGCAATTCTTGCCATAATTATCCTTGTCTTTGTTTAAATCTAGGATTCTTTTTGTTAATCACGTATAATCTGCCTTTACGACGTACAATAATGCACTCGGCACTTCTTTTTTTAACTGATGCTCTTACTTTCATTTTTTAATTGCTTTTTGCTATATGCCTTACGCTAAACATAAAATGTACTTGCCTATTGCTTATTGCTTATTTAATATCTATAAGTAATTCTTGCTTTTGACAAATCGTAAGGACTCATTTCTAACTTAACTTTATCACCAGGTAATAATTTAATATAATGCATACGCATTTTTCCAGAAATATGAGCTATTACAATATGTCCATTTTCTAATTCTACTCGAAACATTGCATTAGATAATGCTTCGATTATCGATCCGTCTTGTTCTATTGCTGATTGTTTTGCCATAATATTAAGCTAATGCTTTTCTATTTTTGCCTGTTTTCATTAAACCATCATATTCTTTATTCAATAAATAAGTGTTAATTTGTTGAATAGTATCAATAACAACACCTACCATAATAATTAAAGAGGTACCTCCAAAGAATAATGCCCATGATTGTTGAACATTGAGCAAATTTACAACAATTGCTGGAAATATAGCTATCAATGCTAAAAATAATGCACCTGGCAAAGTAATTAATGACATTAAGTGGTCTAAAAAGTCAGATGTTTCTGCACCTGGCTTAATTCCAGGGATAAAACCACCGCTTCTTTTTAAATCATCTGCCATTTTATTGGTTGGAACTGTAATTGCAGTATATAAATAGGTAAATACAACAATCAATGTAGCAAAAACAACATTATACCATAGTCCAAAAATATTACTAAAAGCTGCACTAATAGATTGAGCAGTTTCAGATGTTTTAGACAATCCTGCAATTGCAGAAGGTATAAACATAATAGCCTGAGCAAAAATTATTGGCATAACTCCCGAAGCATTTAATTTTAATGGAATCCATTGTCTGTTAGCATCTAGCATATCTTGTTCAAAATCGCCCGAAGCAGTACGTCTTGCATACTGTACAGGTATTTTACGAACAGCCATCACTAGCAATACACAAGCAATGATTACTAAAAACCAAATAATTATTTCAAAAACAATTAACATAGGTCCTCCATTATTTTGAGAAACAACAGACGAGAACTCTTGAATAAAAGCTTGAGGCATTCTAGCCAAAATTCCAATCATTATCAACAAAGAAATACCATTTCCGATACCTTTGTCTGTAATTTTTTCACCCAACCACATAGCAAAAATAGTCCCTGTTACTAATATCGTTACGGATGAAAATAGGAAAGAAAACTCAGAAATCAACTCTGGATTAGTTGAAGAAATAATTGCATTTGGTATCGTTCTGTAAAGATTATAAATATAACCTGGACCTTGTACTAATGTAATCAAAATAGTTAACCAACGGGTAATTTGGTTAATTTTCTTTCTTCCGCTCTCGCCATCTTTTTGAAGTTTTTGCAAATAAGGAATAGCAATTCCCATTAACTGCACCACAATAGAAGCAGATATATAAGGCATAATACCTAATGCAAATACAGAAGCTTTAGAAAACGCACCACCTGTAAAAACGTTGATTAACCAACCAATACCTTCACTAGTTTGATTTGAAAGTTGATCTAATTTTGTAGCATCAATACCTGGAAGCGTAACATGCGCTCCAAATCGATAAACTAATAGAAGCCCCAAAGTAATGAGGATTCTATTTTTTAGTTCTTCGATTTTCCAAACATTAATAAATGATTCAATAAATTTCTTCATCTTGATTGAATTTTACAATGTTACAGCTTCACCACCTGCTGCTTCAATAGCAGCTTTTGCAGAAGCAGTAAATTTATGAGCAGTTACTTTTAATTTTGCTTTAAGCTCGCCTCTACCTAAAATTTTAACAATTTCATTTTTAGTAGCTAAACGATTTTGAACAAATACTGACATATCAACAGTATCTTGAATCGCACCATTATCAACTAATAATTGAAGCGTATCTAAATTTACACCTTCGTAATTTTTACGATTAATGTTTTTAAAACCAAACTTAGGCACACGTCTTTGAAGTGGCATTTGACCACCTTCAAAACCAATCTTTTTTGAATAACCAGAACGTGATTTTGCTCCTTTGTGTCCTCTTGCAGAAGTACCACCTTTTCCAGAACCTTCGCCTCTACCTAATCTTTTATTTTGATTGTGTGTTGATCCTTCAGCAGGTTGTAAATTACTTAAATTCATAACTGTAATTAATTATTTAGCTTCTTCAACAGAAACTAAGTGTTTTACTTTGTTTATCATCCCAAGTATAGTAGCATTTGATTCATGCTCTACTACTTGTCCCATTTTACGAAGTCCTAAAGCCTCTAATCCTCTTTTTTGTGTAAGAGGACAATTGATTTTACTTCTAACTTGTTTTACTAATAACTTAGCCATAATTTCCGTTGAATTAACCTTTAAAAACTTTTTCTAATGAAACCCCTCTTTGTTTTGCAACCGTATGAGCACTTCTCATTTGCAATAATGCATCAAAAGTAGCTTTTACTACGTTGTGAGGGTTAGACGATCCTTGAGATTTTGATAATACATCATGAATACCTACTGATTCAAGTACTGAACGAACAGCACCACCAGCAATAACTCCAGTACCATGAGAGGCAGGAATTAAAAATACACGTGCACCACCAAATTTACCTTTTTGTTCGTGTGGTACAGATTGACCATTCAAAGGAATTTTTACTAAATTTTTCTTAGCATCTTCAACTGCTTTAGCAATCGCTTCAGATACATCTTTAGATTTTCCTAAACCATGACCCACTACACCATTTTCATCACCAACCACTACAATAGCAGAAAAGCCAAATGCTCTACCCCCTTTTGTAACTTTAGTAACACGATTTACACTTACCAAACGATCTTTTAATTCTAATCCACTTGGTTTTACAAACTCTACATTCTTGTATTTATTAGACATATATATTAGAATTTAAGTCCAGCAGCTCTTGCGCCTTCTGCTAATGATTTAATACGACCATGATATAAATAACCTCCTCTATCAAATGTTACTGTTTCGATTCCAGCTTTTAAAGCCTTTTCGGCAACAAGTTTACCAACAGCTGAAGCTACTTCAACATTCGTACCTTTTCCTATTTCTTTTTCTCTTGAAGATGCAGCTAACAAAGTAACTCCATTTACGTCGTCAATTAATTGAGCATAAATTTCTTTATTACTTCTAAATACAGAAAGTCTAGGTTTAGCAGTAGTACCACTAATTGTTTTTCTTATTCTATATCTAATTCTCTGTCTTCTATCAGATTTTGTTAATGACATAATCTTATTTTTTAAGCTGATTTACCTGCTTTTCTTCTTAATACTTCACCTACGAATTTAACACCTTTTCCTTTGTAAGGTTCTGGTTTACGGAAACCTCTAATTTTTGCCGCAATTTGACCCAAAAGTTGTTTGTCAAATGATGTTAATTTCACAATTGGATTCTTCCCTTTTTCTGAAATAGTTTCCAAAGTTACCTCAGGAGCTACTTCTAAAATAATATTGTGTGAGAATCCAAGAGCCAAATCTAATTTTTGACCTTGATTTGAAGCTCTATAACCAACTCCAACCAACTCCAAAGATTTGGTAAAACCTTCAGACACTCCAATAATCATATTATTGACTAATGATCTGTACAAACCGTGTTTTGCTCTATGGTTTTTATGATCAGACGATCTTTCTACTATAACTTGATCGCCTTCAACTTTTACACTTACATCCGAAAACTCTTGTGTTAGTTGACCTAATTTTCCTTTTACTGTAATTACACCTTCCTGAACATCTACTGTTACTCCGGCTGGAACTACAATTGGATTTTTACCTATTCTTGACATATTGTAGTCTTAATTATTAGTATACGTAACAAATTACTTCTCCACCAACATTCAATTGTTTTGCTTGCTTTCCAGTCATTAAACCTTTAGAAGTTGAAACAATAGCAATTCCTAATCCGTTAAGGATTCTAGGAAGTTTAGAAGCACCCGCATATTTACGTAAACCAGGTTTACTAATTCTTTGAATATCTTTAATTACAGGCTCTTTAGTATCTTTATCATACTTCAAAGCAATTTTGATTGAACCTTGTACAGCGTTCTCTTCAAATTTGTAACTTAAAATATATCCTTGATCAAATAAAATCTTGGTGATTTCTTTTTTAAGATTAGAAGCAGGTATTTGCACCACTTTGTGGTTAGCTGCTACCGCATTTCTAATTCTTGTTAAATAATCTGCAATAGGATCTGTATTCATTTACTTTATATTTGCGATTCCGGTTTTCAATAAAATTATTTTATTGAACCTAAAATCAATTAAATTAATTTTAAAACAGCTCTTTCTGGCAATTACCAGCTCGCTTTTTTAACTCCAGGAATTAATCCTTGGTTAGCCATTTCACGGAATGTAACACGAGAAATACCAAACTGACGCATATACCCTCTAGGTCTTCCAGTTAATTTACAACGATTGTGTAAACGAACTGGCGAAGCATTTTTAGGTAATTTTTGTAAACCTTCATAATCTCCAGCTTCTAATAAAGCTTTTCTTTTTTCGGCATACTTTGCAACAGTTTTTTCTCTTTTTACCTCACGGGCTTTCATTGATTCTTTTGCCATGTCTTAATTCTTTTTAAAAGGTAATCCTAATTGAGATAACAAAGATTTTGCTTCTTTATCTGTACTTGCAGACGTAACAAAAGTGATATCCATACCAGATATTTTATTTACTTTATCAATATCAATTTCAGGGAAAATGATTTGTTCTAAAACACCAAGGTTGTAATTTCCTCGTCCGTCAAAACCAGTAGCTTTAATTCCGCTAAAGTCTCTAACTCGTGGCAATGCTGATGTAATTAGTCTATCTAAAAACTCATACATTCTTTCGCCACGCAATGTTACTTTTGCACCAATTGGCATTCCTTTTCTTAATTTAAAAGACGCAACGTCTTTTTTAGAAATAGTGGAAACTGCTTTTTGTCCAGTAATCTTAGTCAATTCATCAACTGCATAGTCAATTAATTTTTTGTCAGATACTGCTGCACCAACTCCTTTACTCAAAACGATTTTTTCCAATTTTGGAACTTGCATTACGTTTTTGTAACCGAATTCTTCTGTAAGAGCAGCAATAACTCTGCTCTTATATTCATCTTTTAGTCTAGGTATATAAGCCATTACTATAATACTTGATTAGATTTTTTTGAAAATCTTACTTTTTTATCTCCTTCTATTCTTATTCCAACTCTAGTAGTTTCCTTTGTTTTAGGATCAATTAGAGCTATGTTTGAAATTTGAATAGGAGCTTCTTTTTTCACAATACCACCTTGTGGATTTTTTGCACTTGGTTTTGTATGTTTAGAAACCATATTTACAGCCTCTACAATCGCTTTGTTTTTCTCACGATCCACTTTTAGTACTTTGCCTTCTGCCCCTTTGTGGTCTCCAGCAATTACTCTTACGATGTCTCCTGTTTTAATTTTTAGCTTTATCATTTCAATAATAATTAAAGCACTTCAGGTGCTAATGATACAATTTTCATGAATTGTTTTTCACGAAGTTCTCTTGCTACCGGACCAAAAACACGAGTGCCTCTCATTTCACCAGCTGCGTTTAACAACACACAAGCGTTGTCATCAAATCTGATATATGAACCATCGGCTCTTCTTACTTCTTTTTTGGTACGTACAACAACTGCAGTTGAAACAGCTCCTTTTTTTACGTTTCCGTTTGGAGTTGCATCTTTAATAGAAACTACAATCTTGTCTCCAACAGAGGCATACCTTCTTTTGGTACCTCCTAAAACACGGATAGTTAAAACTTCTTTTGCTCCCGTGTTATCTGCTACTTTTAGTCTTGATTCTTGTTGTACCATAATTATTTAGCTCTTTCAATGATTTCAACTAATCTCCAACATTTAGATTTACTCAAAGGGCGAGTTTCGCTTATCTTTACAGTATCTCCAATGTTACAGTCGTTTGTTTCGTCGTGTGCAACATATTTTTTTGTTTTCAACACGAACTTACCGTATAAAGGGTGTTTTACTTTACGTACTTCAGCAACTACAATAGATTTATCCATTTTGTTTGAAGTAACAACACCAATTCTCTCTTTTCTTAAATTTCTTTTTTCCATCTTTCAGCAGAATACAATTATTGTAACTCTCTTTTAGTAAGTTCTGTAGCTATTCGAGCAATTGATCGTCTTATACTTCTAATTTGAAGTGGGTTTTCAATTGGTGAGATAGCGTGAGCCATTTTCAAATCAGCATATACTTTTTTGGTTTGGCTTAATTTCTCTTGCAACTCCGCTGCAGAAAGATTTTTTATTTCTGATTGTTTCATAATATAATATTAATTATGCTTCGAAATCTCTAGCAACGACAAATTTTGTTTTTACTGGTAATTTTTGAGCTGCCAATCTTAATGCTTCTTTTGCAACAGACAATGGCACACCACCAACTTCAAACATAATTTTTCCAGGTTTAACAACGGCAGCCCAATATTCTACGGCTCCTTTACCTTTACCCATACGTACTTCAAGAGGCTTTTTTGTAATTGGTTTGTCTGGGAAAATTTTGATCCATAACTGACCCTCTCTTTTCATGAAACGAGTTGCTGCAATACGAGCGGCCTCTATTTGACGTGATGTTAAAAACATTCCATCTTCATGTACAGATTTGATTCCAAACATGCCATTAGAAAGTTCATGACCTCTTTGAGAGTTACCTTTCATTCTACCTTTTTGTACCTTACGGTATTTTGTTCTTTTAGGCTGTAACATTTTTCTTTAATTTAAATAATTACTTTCTTTTACGAGCGTCTGATTTTCCACCTTTATTAAAGTTAGATTTGCCTCTTGGAGCATCTCCACCTTTACCACCACCGGTTCCAGATTGTTTTTTATCCATTCCAGCTAGTGGAGAAAGATCTCTCTTCCCATAAACTTCACCTTTCATGATCCATACTTTGATACCCATTCTACCATAAGTAGTATGCGCTTCTGCCAAAGCATAATCAATATCAGCTCTAAAAGTTGATAGCGGTATTCTTCCTTCTTTAAAACCTTCTGAACGTGCCATTTCAGCTCCATTCAAACGTCCAGATATTAAAACTTTAATTCCTTCTGCGTTCATTCGCATGGTTGAAGCAATTGCCATTTTAATAGCTCTTCTGTATGAAATACGGCTTTCAATTTGACGGCAGATGCTTGTTGCAACTAAATAAGCATCTAATTCAGGTCTTTTGATTTCAAAGATATTGATTTGTACCTCTTTGTCAGTAACTTTTTTAAGTTCTTCTTTCAACTTGTCTACCTCTTGACCACCTTTTCCGATAATGATACCAGGTCTGGCCGTAGTGATAGTAACGGTTACAAGTTTTAAAGTTCTTTCAATAATTACTTTTGATACACTTGCTTTTGATAAACGAGCATGAATGTACTTTCTGATTTTATAATCTTCGGCTAATTTATCGCCATAATCATTTCCACCGAACCAGTTTGAATCCCATCCTCTGATGATACCAAGTCTATTTCCAATTGGATTTGTCTTTTGTCCCATGCTGCTTATGAATTGCTTTGTGTGTTATCTATTTGTCCTAATACGATGGTTACGTGGTTAGAACGTTTTCTTATTCTGTGTGCACGACCTTGAGGTGCTGGACGAAGTCTTTTTAACATCATTCCTCCATCTACCCTGATCTCTTTAACAAAAAGGCCTGCTTCTTCTAAATTAGCATCAGCATTTTTTTGCTCCCAATTGTTGATAGCAGATAATACTAATTTTTCTAATTTTCTTGATGCCTCTTTTGTACTAAATCTTAATATATTTAGTGCTCTTTCTACCTTCTGTCCTCTTACTAGATCTGCTACTAAGCGCATTTTTCTAGGTGAAGTAGGGCAGTTATTCAATTTTGCAAAAGCAATAGACTTGTTAGCCTCTTTTCTTGCATCTGCTGTTTCTCTTTTACGAACTCCCATTGCTTCTTATTTTTTACCTTTATTTTTTGCTCCAGCATGACCTCTAAAAGATCTAGTTGGTGAAAACTCTCCTAGTTTGTGTCCTACCATGTTTTCTGTTACGTAAACTGGTACAAATTGACGACCGTTATGAACTGCGATTGTTTGTCCAACAAAGTCTGGTGTTATCATCGAAGCTCTAGACCAAGTCTTTACTACTCCTTTGTTTCCTTTTTCTATGTTTTCTTGAACTTTCTTGTCTAACTTATAATGAACGAAAGGTCCTTTTTTTAATGAACGTGCCATATCTTACTTATTTCTTTCTACGTTCTACAATATACTTGTTACTCGGATTTTTCTTAGAACGCGTTCTATAACCTTTTGCAGGTATTCCTTTTCTTGAACGTGGATGTCCTCCAGAAGAACGGCCTTCTCCACCTCCCATAGGGTGATCAACAGGGTTCATTGCTACAGGTCTTGTTCTTGGTCGTCTTCCTAACCATCTTGTTCTACCTGCTTTTCCAGATACTACTAATTGATGATCAGAATTTGATACTGCTCCAATAGTTGCAGAGCAAGTCAACAAGATTAATCTTGTTTCGCCTGATGGCATTTTGATTGTTGCAAATTTTCCGTCTCTTGCCATTAATTGTGCAAATGTACCCGCAGAACGAGCGATAACAGCTCCTTGTCCTGGACGTAATTCAATACATGAAATTACGGTTCCTAATGGTATTTTGCTTAATGGTAGTGTATTGCCAATTTCTGGTTGTGAATCTGGTCCAGAAACTAATTTCTGACCTACTTTCAAACCATTTTGAGCAATAACGTAAGTTTTTTCTCCATCAGCATAAGCTAACAAAGCTATAAAAGCAGTTCTGTTTGGATCGTACTCAATAGATTTTACTGTGGCTGGAATTCCAACTTTAGTTCTTTTAAAATCGATGATACGATAACGTTGCTTATGACCACCACCCGTATAACGCATGGTCATCTTTCCTTGACTATTTCTACCTCCAGAGTTTTTTATCGGTGCTATCAAAGAGCGTTCCGGCTTATCAGTTGTAATGGCGTCATAACCATTCACAACTCTAAATCGCTGACCTGGGGTAATAGGTTTTAATTTTCTTACTGACATTGTATCTTAGATATTGTTGTAAAAATCAATTGATTCTCCTTCTTTTACTTGTACAAATGCTTTTTTCTCTGCATTTGTTTTTCCGCTGATTAAACCACTTTTAGTGTATTTTGTTGTTCTATCTGGTCTTACATTCATCGTGTTTACACTTACAACGCTTACACCATATATAGCTTCAACTGCTTTTCTGATTTCAACTTTGTTTGCTTTTTTGTTCACGAAAAAACCATAGCGATTCAAAACTTCACTTTCTTTGGTTACTTTTTCAGTTACTATAGGCTTAATTATAATGCTCATTTTCCTATTATTTGCTTAAATTTTCTTCAATTCCTTCTAAAGAACCTTCCAAAAGCACTAAGTTATTAGCGTTCAAAATTGCATAAGTGCTTAATTCTGAATTAGTTACAACACTAGAAGCCTTTAAATTGCGTGAGGACAAATATACATTTTTATTTGAATCTCCCAATACAAATAAAGATTTTTTATTTTCTAACCCTAAAGCTTTCAAAACATTAGTGAAATTTTTAGTGCTTGGAGCTTCAAAACTAAAGTCTTCTACAACAATAATGTTTGATTCTTTGGCTTTGATTGAGAACGCTGATTTTCTGGCCAATCTTTTCAAGTTTTTATTCAATTTGAATGAATAACTTCTTGGTCTTGGTCCAAAAACCGTTCCACCACCTTTAAACAATGGGCTTTTTTTGCTTCCTGCTCTTGCAGTTCCTGTCCCTTTTTGTTTTTTAATTTTACGTGTACTTCCCGCTACTTCTGCTCTTTCTTTGGCTTTGTGCGTTCCTTGACGTTGGTTTGCAAGATATTGCTTTACATCAAGATATACAGCGTGTTTGTTAGGTTCGATTGCGAATACTGAATCAGAAAGTTGTACTTTTCTTCCAGTATCTTTTCCGTTGAAATCTAATACTTTTACTTCCATTACTTCTGAATGATTACGTAAGAGTTTTTACATCCAGGAACGCATCCTTTGATTACAAGTAGGTTCTTTTCAGCTACTACTTTTAAAACTCTAAGGTTTTGAACTTTTACATTTTCTCCTCCCATTCTTCCAGCCATTCGCATTCCTTTGAATACTCGTGATGGATAAGATGAAGCTCCTACAGATCCTGGGGCTCTCAATCGGTTGTGTTGTCCGTGAGTAGATTGACCAACACCACCAAATCCGTGACGTTTTACTACCCCCTGAAAACCTTTTCCTTTTGAAACGCCTTGTACATCTACAAACTCGCCTTCTTCAAAAATAGAAACATCTATTAGATCTCCTAATTTTTGTTCGGTTGCAAAATCCTGGAATTCAACGACTTTTTTCTTAGCAACAGTTCCAGCCTTTTTAAAGTGACCTAAAGCCGCTTTGGTGGAATGTTTCTCGTTTTTGTCATCGAAACCAAGTTGCAACGCTTCGTACCCGTCGACCGCTTTGGTTCTGACTTGGGTAACAACGCATGGGCCAGCTTCTATTACGGTACATGGAATGTTTTTTCCATTTTCGTCAAAGATACTGGTCATGCCAATTTTTCTTCCGATTAACCCAGACATATTAAACATTTATTAATTAGATAATTAGAAAAGATGTTACACCTTTTCTTTCGAGCGTGCAAAGATACAATTTATTTTGTAACTACCAAATAATAATTTAAAGTTAATTTTTGTTCTTTCTGATTTTACTGTTTTTTATTAATCTATTCATTTTCAATGGCTTATTTTTTTGTTTTGGAATGGTACTATTTGCGTTTTTTAGGGTTGTTTTTTTGCTTCTTTTATACTTCGATTTGTTTATTTTTTGAATATTTTTTCAAAAATATATATGTAACATGGCTCGATATATTTGTTTTTTTTGAAAATGTTTTGGCTTTGCCACTTTGTGTGGATTGCTGATTGTTTTTTTGGTAAAGTTGTATGGTTTATTGAAAATTGATCTTCAAAATTTGTGGTTGTATTATTTTGTTTGTTGTTGAAGAAAGGGTTTGTTTGATAAACGGGGTGCCCTAGCCCAGATTGTAATGAAAAGTACGAGAATCCAAAAGGGATTTTTTGTTGCTACAAAAGAGCGACCAGCGGAAGCTCCTTTTGTGGCAAACAAAAAACCCTTTTGGATGGAGGACTTGTAATGGAAAGCTGGATGAACTCCTATTGATTTGAAATGGTTTATTATACCAAATATGGTATTTATTAGGTATAAGTTCAATATTTTTGGTGGATGGGATGGTGTATTGACTATTTTGGCTTGGTTTATGCTATTTTTGATGCGGGTTTTATAGTTAAGGTGGTTGATGTTTTAGAAATCGTTGCCAAAAACGTCTTTGTTTACGGCTTCAATATAGTTTAAAACGGTTTCTTTGCCTGTGGCATCAAGCGAGGAGGTGATGAAATGTTGTGGCATTTCGGTCCAATTGTTTTTTATCATGGCTTTTTTGTAGGCCGCAATATTGGAGTCTATTTTGGTTTTGCTTAGTTTGTCGGCTTTGGTAAAAATGATACAGAAAGGGATTTCGCTTTCGCCCATGTAGCTCATGAATTCTATGTCGATGTTTTGTGCTTCAAGCCTGATGTCTATCAATACGAAGGCACAAACGAGTTGTTGTCTTTTTTCGAAATAATCGGTTATGAATTGTTGAAAAACTGATTTGGTTTTTTTGGATACTCGGGCATATCCGTAGCCTGGCAAATCGACCAAAAACCAATTGTTGTTGATTTTGAAATGGTTGATTAGTTGTGTTTTTCCTGGTTTGCCCGATGTTTTGGCTAAATTTTTATGGTTGGTAAGCATGTTGATTAACGATGATTTACCTACATTTGATCTTCCGATAAAGGCATATTCTGGTAAAAATTCGGCAGGGCATTTGCTTACATCTGAATTGCTAATAATAAATTCGGCCGTAGTGATTTTCATTTTTTTGAAGCTTTGATTAATTTATAATTAGACTAAAAGCGGATTTTGACGAAATTCATCTTCTTCGTTGCTTACAATTCCAAGGGCTTCATATACATATTTGAAGGTTGAAAGGAGTTCTGGTTTGCCGTTTATGATGGCTACATCGTGTTCAAAATGAGCACTGGGTTTGCCATCTGCTGTTAGGATTGTCCAACCGTCTTTGAGCTGTTTGACGTTTCGGGTACCCAAATTGATCATGGGTTCTATGGCTACCACCATACCTTCTACAAAAAGTTTGCCTTTGCCACGCTTGCCGTAATTGGGCATTTCTGGTGCTTCGTGCATTTTTTGACCAACGCCATGCCCTACTAATTCTCGGACTACACCGTAGCCATGCGATTCGCAGTAGTTTTGAATTGCAGCTCCTACATCGCCTACCCTATTGCCGGCTTTGAACTGTTTGATGCCTATGTATAAACTTTCTTTGGTAATTTGCAATAATTTTTTGACTTCTGGAGCTACTTCGCCAATTTCAAATGAGTAAGCATGATCCCCATGAAAGCCATTTTTATAAGCACCACAATCTACAGAAATGACATCGCCATTTTGAAGTGGTTTGTTGTTTGGGATGCCGTGAACTACTTGAGCATTTGGGCTCATACACAAAGAGTTAGGAAATCCATATAGTCCTAAAAAACTAGGAACAGCTCCATGATCGCGGATAAACTCTTCGGCTCTTTTGTCTAAATATAAGGTGGTTACTCCTTCTTTGATTTCTGTTGCTATCATCCCTAATGTTTTAGAAACAATTAGGGCACTTTCTCGCATCAACTCAATTTGTTCTCGTGATTTTTGGACTATCATCTACAATAGATTTATTTTTTTGAAGTTGCAAAAATACATTTTTTTTGTAGATTAAACAATAGTTTCAAAAGTCGTATCGAGAACAATTTAAGCGATGTAATATATAATAGCAACATAAATTAATTGTTGCTTTCGTATTTTTTATCATATTTTATAAAAATATTGATATAAATATTACGAGCCATTCTGGCAATCATTGGAAATGACAAAACTAAAACACCTATAATGGTGAAAAAACTTTGCATTTGTGATAAATTTAAAAAATAATAAGCAATAATAAAAGTAGCTATGCCTACTGCTACATTTAAACCATAACTTACATACATGGCACCGTAGAAAAATGAAGGCTCTATTTGATATTGCAAACCACAATGGCTGCAATTGTCGTTCATTTTTAATATATTTGAAAAATGTAGTAGGTTTTTATCTACATACATATTTTCTTTTTGACATTGTGGACAAGTTCCTGTAAAAATACTATATAATTTGGATCCTTTTTTTAACATTTGCATAAATTTTTAGCAAAGGTACGTAATTGTATTTTTTGAATTGTAACAATAGTCACATAATTATGTTAAACATACACAATTTATCGGTTTCGTTTGGTGGAACTTACTTGTTTGAAGAAGTAACTTTTAGAATGGGTGCTGGCGATCGAGTGGGTCTGGTAGGGAAAAATGGTGCAGGAAAATCGACCATGCTGAAGATATTGGCCAAAGACATTGCCCCCGACTCTGGTAGTATTGCCACGGAGAAAGAAGTTCGGATTGGTTTTTTACGTCAAGATATTGATTTTGAACGAGGTAGAACTGTTTTGGAAGAGGCTTATCAGGCATTTACAGATATAAAAGAAGTAGAGCGAAAACTAGAAGAGGTAAACCACCAATTGGTTAGCCGAACAGATTATGAGAGCGAGGCATATTCGCAAATTATTGAAGAGCTTTCAGATTTAACCCATCGGTTTGAATTATTAGGAGGCTATAATTATGTGGGCGATACCGAGAAAATATTGTTGGGATTGGGTTTTAAACGGGAGGTGTTTAACAATCAAACCGAAACTTTTTCGGGTGGATGGCGAATGCGAATTGAGTTGGCCAAATTGTTGCTGCAGTCCAACGACATTTTATTGCTGGACGAACCCACAAACCACTTGGATATAGAAAGTATCATTTGGCTCGAAAATTTTTTGCGTAGCTATCCTGGTGTAGTGGTCATTGTTTCGCATGATAAAATGTTTTTGGATAATGTAACAAACCGTACTATCGAAATTTCGCTGGGCAAAGCGTATGATTTTAACAAACCTTATTCGCAATATTTAGAATTGCGGCATGAAATAAGAGAAAAACAATTGGCTACTCAAAAAAACCAGCAGAAAAAAATTGAGGAAACCGAAAAATTGATAGAAAAATTTAGGGCCAAAGCTTCGAAAGCCTCTATGGCACAATCGTTGATAAAAAAATTGGATAAAGTGGAGCGAATTGAGGTTGATGAAGACGACAATTCGGTTATGAATATTGCCTTTCCATTGTCGAAAGTACCAGGAAAAGTGGTTGTAGAGGCCGAAAATGTTGGCAAAAGTTATGGCGATAAAATTATTTTGGAAAACATCAATCTTTTAGTAGAACGGGGCAGCAAAATTGCCTTTGTTGGCCAAAACGGACAAGGCAAATCTACGTTTATCAAAGCAATTGTCGATGAATTTGAATATACAGGAACTATCAAACTGGGGCACAATGTACAATTGGGGTATTTTGCACAAAATCAGGCCGAATATTTAGATGGCGAAATAACTTTGCTCCAAACCATGGAAGATGCCGCAACGGATACCAACAGAAGTAAAGTTCGGGATATGTTGGGGTCGTTTTTGTTTAGAGGCGACGATGTGGAAAAAAAGGTAAAAGTACTTTCTGGTGGCGAACGTAACCGATTGGCTTTGTGTAAATTACTACTCCAACCCATCAACGTATTGCTAATGGACGAACCCACAAACCATTTGGACATCAAGTCTAAAAACGTGTTGAAAGCCGCTTTACAAAAATTTGAAGGCACCCTATTATTAGTGTCGCACGATAGGGATTTTTTGCAAGGAATGTCTAATATTGTGTATGAATTTAAAGATCAAAAAATAAAAGAATACCTTGGCGATATCAACTATTTTTTGGAGCAACGCAATTTGGAAAATATGCGTGAAGTGGAGAAAAAAGAAGAAATCAAGCGTGAAACTCCAAAAGAAAATAATAAGGTTTCGTATGAAGATCAAAAAAAGAGCAAAGCATTACAAAATAAATTGAGTAAAATAGAAAGTCAAATTCAGCAATTGGAAAAAGACATTCAAAACGACGACAAAGCATTGGCTTCTAATTATGATAAACATGTAGAAGATGCCCATTTTTTTACGGCATATCATAAAAAGAAAAAAGAATTGGACGACCTATTAGTACAATGGGAAATGGTACAAGAGGAATTAGACAGTTTTAGCTAATAAAATTTCTTTATAACACCTAAAAAGCCGTGGTGCCCCTTATTTCTATGATTTGATATGCCAAAGTTTTGTGCTGTGCAATCTATACTTTTGGTCAAATGAATAAAAAATGGTTTTAAGTATTGAAAAATTTTAAGGTACAATAAAGCTATTAAATCATAAAACTACAAATGTTGTTTATTTATTGACTATAAAATCCTAATCTGGCAAAAATTGAAAGTTAAACAAAAATAAAGATGGAAAAATCAAACCAATGGACTTTCAAAATGTATCAATACACCTCCGAACTCCCTTCAGAATGGGATGCATTGGGGCAACACAATATTTTTTTGTCCAAAAAATATTTAAAAGTATTAGAACAATCGGCACCCGAAAATATGAAATGTCATTTTTTTGGATTTTTTCAAAACAACCTTTTAGTAGGTATTGCCTTGGCTCAATATGTTGATTTGAATCAATTAAAATCCTTTGGAGATAGAGACCAATGCTTAAAAAAAAGTATTCGCAATTTTATTTTCAAACATTTTAGTTCGCATGTATTGTTTATGGGCAATAACATGCTCACGGGGCAACATGCGTTTTATTTTTCGGCAACAATCCCGTTGAGCGAAGGCTTGTATTGGCTGCGGCAAGCGTCGGAAATGCTCATCAAAAATTATCTTAAAAAAGGTGTTGCCATTCATTTAACATCATTTAAAGATTTTGATAAAGAAACTATTGAACAATTTGATACAACATTATATAAAGATTATTTTGTTTTTTCGACCCAACCAAACATGGTTTTTGAAATTCCAGTACAATGGCAATCAATAGAGGATTATACTGCCTTGTTGAGTAAAAAATATAGAGATCAATACAAAAGAGCTAGAAAAAAAGCAACGGGTATAACAAAACTACAAATGGATTTTGAAGCTATTAAGGCACATGAACCCGCTATCCATAATTTATATGAGCATGTAGCACAAAATGCTCCTTTCAATACTTTTTTTTTGGCACCAAATCATTTTAGCAATTTGAAACAAAATTTAGGCGATTGTTTTTTGTTTTATGGCTATTTTTTAGACGGTCATTTAATTGGCTTCAATACATTGATTCAAAACAATCAACACATCGACACGTATTTTTTAGGGTACAACCACCATATTCAAAAAGATAAAATGCTGTATTTAAACATGTTATATGACATGTTGGGGTATTCTATCAAGCATCAATTTCAAAAAGTAATTTTTTCAAGAACGGCTTTAGAAATCAAAAGTGCTGTTGGTGCAAAACCCGTAACCGTATTTGGATTAATCAAGCACGAAAACAAATGGATCAATTATTTGATGCCACGACTATTTGATTTTTTAGAGCCTAAAACCATTTGGAACGAACGCAACCCTTTTAAGGAATCATTATAATGGGGCGATTTTACACATGTGTTTGATATAAATAACAATACCTTCCCTGCCTTATAGAATTTTTTTGAAAAATTTAAGTTGTAGTAATACCAAATATACA
>NZ_MUGT01000030.1:41893-47709 GCF_002217205.1 Flavobacterium branchiophilum NBRC 15030 = ATCC 35035
ATATATTTGGTATAATTTACAGGATTTATAGTATTTTGTATGATTTATAAATACATTTTAGTATAGCTCAACTTGGTAAGTGATGTAAACAAAAAAACCCTTTCATAATTAGAAAGGGTTTATTACTATTTAGTAGCGGGAACAGGACTCGAACCTGTGACCTTCGGGTTATGAGCCCGACGAGCTGCCTACTGCTCTATCCCGCGTTGTTTCGAGTGCAAATATACAACCTTTATTTGATTGTGCAAGCTAAAAAAGAAAAAAAATGTTTATTTTTTCTATTCACTTGATATGCTTACCTTTGTGGACATAAAAAAAAATTAAAATGTCGCATAAAGCAGGTTTTGTAAATATTATAGGGAACCCAAATGTTGGGAAATCCACTTTGATGAATGCCTTTGTAGGCGAAAGACTTTCAATTATCACATCAAAAGCACAAACTACACGTCATCGTATATTAGGAATTGTAAACGGAGACGATTTTCAATTGATACTTTCAGACACTCCCGGGATTATTAAACCCGCTTATGAAATGCAGGAATCGATGATGAATTTTGTTAAATCGGCTTTTGAAGATGCTGATATATTGATATATATGGTAGAAATTGGTGAGCAAGAATTGAAGGACGATGCTTTTTTTAATAAAATTATTCATTCAAAAATTCCCGTATTGTTGTTGCTCAATAAAATCGACCAATCAAATCAAGAAGTTTTAGAACAACAAGTGGCCTTTTGGAGCGAAAAAGTGCCTAATGCAGAAATTTTTCCTATTTCGGCCCTTCAAAATTTTAATGTTCCTGAAGTTTTTCAACGCATCATTTCGCTATTGCCAGAATCGCCCGCATATTATCCAAAAGACCAATTGACCGATAAACCTGAACGTTTTTTTGTAAACGAAACCATTCGTGAAAAAATTCTATTAAATTACAGCAAAGAAATCCCTTATGCCGTAGAGATAGTAACCGAAGAGTTTATAGAAAACGATACCATCATTCGTATTCGATCGGTAATTATGGTAGAACGAGATACACAAAAAGGCATTATTATTGGACACAAAGGTGCCGCCTTGAAAAAGGTTGGAATGGAAGCTCGTGCCGATTTGGAAAAATTCTTTGGCAAACAAATCCATTTAGAATTGTATGTAAAAGTGAATAAAAATTGGAGAAGCAATGCTACTATGCTGAAACGATTTGGCTATAATATGTAAGAAAATTAAAAAAATAATTAAAAAAACAAAAAAAGTATGATAGACGAATCCTTGTTATACCATTATCATGCCGTAAAACTGTATATTGCAAAGGGTGAATTTGTTTTTTTGGAAGGCAATAAGGCTTTGTATTATTTTCAAATAGGCAAAGGACAAATAAAAATGAATAATTTTAACGAACAAGGAAGGGAGTTTATACAAGGTATTTTTGTAAAAGGCGACTCATTTGGAGAACCTCCATTGTTTTTAAATAAAAGTTATCCCGCAAATGCTGTTGCGCTGTCTAATGTGGAACTTATTCGGATAAAAAAAAATGATTTTGAAAAATTATTACTTGATAATCCAATACAAAATTTACAAATATTAAAAAACTTATCTAAAAGAATATATTACAAATCATTGATGTCAAATGAAATTGCTTCGCAAGATGCAGAACATCGGATATTGAAACTTTTAGATTATCATAAAGAAAGTATTTCGCATCAAACTGGTAATGAAGACAAACAATGGGTAGATTTGACAAGACAACAAATTGCTGATTTGACGGGGCTTCGTGTGGAAACAGTGATACGGAATATTAAAAATTTAGAAAAGAAAAATGAGCTTTTGATCAAAAAAGGCAAAGTGTTTCGCTAATATTTTATTTGTTAAACAAATTAATAATATAAACAAAAACCAGCATTTATATATAAGATATTTTGCCAATAAATCGCAAATCATCATCCTATTATTTTTAATATCTAATATTAATCTTAAAAAATTGAATTGTTTTTTTAGATTATGATTTGGGTCATAATTTGAAGCCATATAGCAGTTGTAAATTTGCCAAAAAGCTACATCAAGTAGTTTGCAATTTTAAATTATAACAAAATTTATATGACTTTAGATCAAAAAAACCTCATCAAATCCACTATTCCGATATTGAGAACAAATGGAATAGCGCTTACTAAATATTTTTACAAAAGAATGTTTGAACACAATCCAGAGTTACAATCAGTGTTCAATATGGGAAATCAAGCAAATGGCAAACAACAAACAGCATTGGCCTATGCTGTTTTAGCCTATGCCGAGCATATTGATAACCCAAGTGTTTTAATTTCTGCATTGCAAAATATAGGTCAAAAACATGTTAGTTTGAATATCAAACCAGAGCAATATCAAATTGTTGGTCGACATCTAATAGCTTCAATAAGTGAAGTTTTAGGTACAGGTGCTTCAAATGAGTTATTAGATGCTTGGACTCAAGCTTATTTTGAATTGGCTCATATTATGATAGACCTAGAACAACAAATGTATAACCAGAATTTGACTAAAAACGGTGGTTGGATAGGTTGGCGTGCATTTGAAATTCGTACAATAGAAACTACGTCATCTGAAATAAAATCCTTTTATTTATATCCGGTAGATGGCAAGCCAATAGCTTCATTTTTAGCAGGTCAGTTTATAAGTATTCAAATTGAAATTCCTGAACTCAATATTTTGCAGCCAAGACAATATAGTCTATCTAGCGTATATCATCCAGATTATTATAGAATTTCTATAAAAAAAGAATATGCTGAAAATGCTTTGGGCATGGTATCCAATGCTATGCACCTCAAACAACAAGGCGATATTGTTTTGTTATCCTCGCCAATGGGAACATTTAATGTAGATTTAGAAAATAAAAATCCATTAGTTTTAATAAGTGGTGGTGTTGGGATTACTCCATTATACAGTATGTTGCAAGCTAATCAGCAAAATCAGCAAAACAAAACCATTTTCATACATGGATGCCGAAACATTGATGTTCAAGCTTTTAAAAATGAATTAAGCCAACTTCAATTACATGCCCCATGGTTGCAAACGTACTTTTTTTATGAAAATATATTAGGTACAGAAACAAATATCAATACTTTTCAAGGAAGGATTGATTTAACTATTTGTAAAGAGGCTATTTTATTAGAAAATGCACAATATTATATTTGTGGTCCAGAACAATTTATAACACATCATTATAACCATTTAATCCAATTAAAAGTAAATAAAAATCAAATATTTTTTGAGCAATTTGGCCCTCAAACTATTTTTTTTTAAAATAGTAAAATTTAGAAAATGGTTAAAATTTTAAAAAAAATAAAAGATCATCCATTAAGGTATAATGTAATTTCAACTGCAATCATCACACTTGTATTAACGTTGATAAACAATTCTGGTACTGCCCATTTTGTTTGTAATTGGTTAAAATCATGGTGTATAGCAAGTACAATATCAATCCTATTATCTGTTACTATATTAAAAATAAAAAAATAAAATTTACTTTACAAACTTTTGCCTTGACAATTTAATCCTGATTTGCTTTTAATATACAAAAGTGTATTTCTAATCAAAAATCTTTCAAAACCAAATATTAACACTAACTTTGCCCGATAATTGAATATAGAATATATGAATAACATTGTTGCCATAGTAGGAAGACCAAATGTAGGGAAATCAACATTATTTAACAGGTTGATTAAAAGAAGAGAAGCAATTGTAGATTCGGTTTCGGGAGTAACCCGAGATCGAAATTATGGAAAGAGCGAATGGAATGGAAAAGAATTTTCTGTAATAGACACTGGTGGATACATTCGTGGTTCTGATGATGTTTTTGAAGGCGAAATTCGTAAGCAAGTAGAGCTGGCCATAGACGAGGCCGATGTCATTATATTTGTAGTAGATGTAGAAGAAGGCATTACTCCAATGGACGAAGCCGTGGCAAAATTATTACGCAAAGTAACCAAACCCGTATTGCTTGCCGTAAACAAAGTGGACAATGCCATGCGAGAAAAAGATGCCATTGAGTTTTACAATCTTGGATTGGGCGAATACTATACTTTTGCTAGTATTTCTGGTAGTGGCACTGGCGATTTGTTAGATGCCTTGATACAAGCTTTTCCAGAAAAACCAGCACCTAGTTTGGAAGACATTGAACTGCCTCGATTTGCCGTTGTTGGCCGACCAAATGCTGGAAAATCAAGTTTTATAAATGCACTTATTGGCAAAGACAGGTATATTGTAACAGATATTGCTGGTACAACTCGAGATGCCATAGACACCAAATTTGATCGATTTGGGTTTGAATTCAATTTGGTTGATACTGCTGGAATCCGACGAAAAGCCAAGGTAAAAGAAGATTTAGAATTTTATTCTGTAATGCGTTCCGTTAGAGCCATAGAACATGCCGATGTGTGCCTTTTGATTATTGATGCTACCCGAGGTTTTGAAGGACAAGATCAAAGTATTTTTTGGCTTGCCGAAAAAAACAGAAAAGGGGTAATCATCCTAGTAAACAAATGGGATTTGGTAGAAAAAGATACCATGAGCACCCGAGATTATGAAGCTAAAATTCGCAAAGAAATCATGCCTTTCACAGATGTACCTATCCTTTTTGTGTCGGCACTAACCAAACAGCGATTGTTAAAAGCTTTAGAAGCAACCGTGGCAGTATTTGAAAGCAGAAAACAACGGATACCAACCTCAAAATTTAATGAGTACATGCTTAAAGTGATAGAGGGTTACCCGCCTCCCGCTTTAAAAGGTAAATATGTGAAAATCAAATATTGTATGCAACTGCCAACACCAACACCTCAGTTTGTATTTTTTGCAAATTTACCTCAATATGTAAAAGAGCCCTACAAACGGTTTTTAGAAAATAAAATTCGTGAAAACTGGGACTTTTCCGGGGTACCAATTGATATTTATATTCGTGAAAAATAAATAAATAAAAAAAGCGTTAGGGTAATAAACCTAACGCTTTTTTAATTAATTAAACTTAAAATAAAAAGATAATCTTACTATGAAAATAAATGTTACTATAAGGTAGTTTAAAATTTTTATAATCATTTGTGGTTAACCATTAATAATCTTTTATACAACGTACTGTAAAGCCCATACCTTTTCTCCAGTTACTTTCCCCTGTAGTTGTCCAGAAAAATCTATATTTTTGATCTCCTCCCACACCAGTTGTAGTAGCCGACATATAATGACCTAAATTAGATTGATTTGCGAATGAACCATCACCATTATTTCTTTGTCCTGGTTGGGTCAATTTCAGGGTTGAGTTGTATGCTTCAGTAATACTAGTTGCTGAAATGGCAGTACTAAAATTTGCCCACTCAACAATAGTTGGTAGTCTATATCCCTCTGGACAAGGGTTGTTTGTACCCCATTCCGTTTTCCATAACGATTCATCCGAAGTGGATCTCCAGTCGCCAGCAGTTGTAATAAACGAAGCGTGTGTTGGGGTATTTGTTGCAGTAGCATTTGTAGTATTGTTTACTGGTGTTGCCGTGGTTCCTCCTGTCCAAGTGATTAACTCATGACCATCTGGTTTTCTACCCCACTGAAAAAAACTACCAAAGGCTAAAAAATCATTTTTCCCAGTGGCTTGCTTGGTTGGATTGAAACTAGCGTGTCCATTTTTGGCATAATGTGCCCCTAGGTTATTGTTTAACCATGTTTTACCGTCTGCACCAGTTACTGGAAAATAGACGAATTTGTGTGAATTAGCATCGCCGGTATTGTCAGCAATGCCATACATCTTATCTAAAATACCTCCTGTAACATTTAAAATAATATCGAGTTACTTACT
>NZ_MUGT01000031.1:0-8664 GCF_002217205.1 Flavobacterium branchiophilum NBRC 15030 = ATCC 35035
AATTTATAAAATACATTTTAAATTGCTAATTATTTTAAAATCAGTATTTTAATTTTCTAATTCTAAAATAATTACAGATTTAGAATCTATACTAATATCATTTTTTAAATTCATTTTTTGATTGGTAAAAATGTCTTTTCCAGTAGTGTAATTTTGAATATTTTCTGCAAAACGTTTGGTGCTAATGGTGCGTTTTTCATCGGCATTATTCATAATAACCATCACCGATTGATTGTCATCATATCTGAAATAAACATACACATTTTGCTCTGGCAAGTAGTGTTTCATTTTTCCAAAAGCTACAACAGGATTGTTTTTTCGCCAGTTGAATAATTTGGATGTAAAGTCAAAAAATTGATTTTGGACGGCACTTCGCCCCGACTTTGTAAACGCATTTTGAGCATCGCCAGCCCATCCGCCAGGAAAATCTTGTCTGATGTCGGCATCGCCTTTACCTTTGTCGCCAGCCATACCAATCTCTGATCCATAATACAACTGCGGAATACCACGCACGGTGGCTAGCAAAGACATCGCCATTTGGTATTTTTTGAAGTCGTTTTTATAGATTTGGTTGAAACGATTGGTATCGTGGTTTTCGGCAAAAGTGAGTATATTATTGGGATTTGCATATAAAAAATCATTTACAAAATTTTCATATACTTTGTACATGCCATCGTTCCAATTGGTTTTGTCTTCGTTGAAAACCGACCCAAAAGTATCGTGCAAAGTAAAGTCCATTACGCTTGGCAAATAGCTATTGTAACTTTGAATTTTGGCAATTGGGCTGTCTTTTTGCCAATAAGAAATTTGAGCTTGGTCGTGCATCCATACTTCGCCAACGATATTAAAATAAGGATATTCGTCGGTAATGGCTTTGGTCCATTTGGCAATGCCTTCTTTATCGTTATACGAATAGGTATCTACTCTAAAACCATCCAAATCGGCATATTCTATCCACCAAATCGCATTTTGAGTTAAATAGTTCAATACCAAAGGGTTGGATTGATTCAAATCGGGCATAGAAGGTACAAACCAACCATCCATACACATTTTGGCATCAATTTTTGAAGCATTTGTGTCGTATTGAGTGGTCATGCGATAATTGGATTGCGAATAGCCAGGAAATTGATGAAACCAATCGTAAGTTGGCATGTCTTTAAACATCCAATGTTCTGCTCCCCAATGGTTTGTAACATAATCTTTGATCAATTTCATGCCGTTTTGGTGCAAGGTAGCCGCCAATTTTACATACTCTTCGTTGGTGCCATATCTTGGGTCAATTCTATATACGTCCGATTGTCCGTAGGTGTGGTACGAATAGGTTTTGTCATTGTCTTCACACATTGGCGTACTCCATAAAGCGGTAACTCCCAGTTCTTTTAAATAATCAACATGCTTGATAATTCCCTCAATATCACCACCATGGCGACCTCCTGGGTTTTTTCTATCCGCTTTTTCTACCACCGAATTGTCGCTGTCGTTGTTGGGATTTCCATTGGCAAAACGATCGGGCATGATTAAATACATCATGTCTGAAGCGTCAAAACTTTTTCTAAATCTTGAATTTTCTTTTCGTTTGCGAAGTTCATATTTTTGAGTAAAAGCTACTTTTTTATTTTTTGAAAAAGAAAAAGTAAGTTCTTGAGCCGCAACATTTTTGGTATCTATGGTTACAAAAAGATAGTTTGGGTTTTCTGTTTTTCGAATAGTATTGATGATAACATTATTAGAAACAGACACTTCATTTTGAGCAATATTTTTGCCATAAAATAAAATTTGCACTTCTGGATTTTGCATATTGGCATACCAAAAAGGCGGTTCAACACGGTCTATTTGTGCAAATAAATTGCTACTAACTAGTAATAAGAAAATGATTTTTTTCATGATAATTATTTTATTTTTTTAATAAAAATTCAAATGGAATATGCAGTCGTTCTGCCCACGATTTCTCAGAATGGTCTTTTCCATCAAAAAATTGGGTAGTCCAATTGTTTTTTTTAAATTTCTTTTTTTTCATAAGAATATCAACTTTTTTCTGTAAATCAGGATACAAAGCATCGAGGGTTTTATTGCCATAATCAAAATAGAATTTATGCGTTTTTGGATTGGGTAAATGCGACTCCATATAGTTGATAAAAGCATCTGGAATTGGGTTGTTTTGACTGCTAAATGTTCCAGGCCAATGGGTAGAAATACATGCAGCACCGCCAAAAACCTCAGGATATTCGCAGATAGCATACATAGAAATCAATCCGCCCATACTGGAACCCGCAATTACGGTATTGTTTTTATCTTTTAAGGTAGAAAAATGGTTGTCGATGTACGGTTTTAATTCCGTCACTAAGAATTTCAAATACAAATCTGAAATGGGTTGAAAGACTTCTTTTGTTCTTCCTGCTTTTTGCAACTGAGCCGTTATGGTGTCCTTTTGAGTTGGATTCAAACTTTGATATGGCTTTTGCGGGAAATATTCAGGATGGCGTTTTTGTCCATTATTCCAAATACCAACCACAATAAATGGTTTGGTCTTTCCTTCTTGGATTAATTTACCAGCTACTTCATCCACTTCCCATGATTGCTTGTTCCAAGTTGTTTCAGCATCAAATAGCATTTGTCCGTCGTGCATGTACAAGACGGCATATTTTTGACTTTCGGAATACCCATCGGGTAACCAAACATCAATATTTCTTGCATCCACATAATTGGATTTAAAATTTTCAAGACGTTGTATAGTACCTGTACTCACTTTCGGTACTTGCCCAAAAGAGATGGAGGTAAGTAGTAAAAAGAAGAATTTTTTCATGGTGATTTTATTTTTACCTAGGCAACCAACGGATTAAAATCCGTTGTTAAACAATGAGTCGTTCCTACGGAACTATGGCATATTTCCAAGAGCCATAGGCTCGACCCATTTTGTAAGGCAGGATTTTAATCCTGTTGTATCAGGTTATACGTTAACCAAACCATTAGCCTCTACAACCACTTCTTTTCCATGCACCATAACAGTAATTGAATTGTTACCTTCTAAAGCAATTTGAGTTTCGGATTGGGTAACCGATACTTTTACAATTTGGTTTCTGAAATTGATTTTAAAGGAATAACCTTTCCATTCTTTCGGAATTTTTGGAGCAAAATGTAAGGTGTTGTCTTTCACACGCATTCCGCCAAAACCTTCTACAATGCTCATCCAAGTCCCTGCCATTGAAGTGATATGACATCCTTCTTCCACTTCTTTGTTATAATCATCTAAGTCCAAACGAGACGTTCTTAAATAGAAAGTGTATGCCATTTCCATTTTATCCAAAACTGCCGCTTGAATAGAGTGCACACAAGGCGAAAGCGAACTTTCATGCACCGTAAACGACTCGTAGAATTCAAAATTATTTTTCAATTCTTCTTTGGAGAAATGATCTTCAAAGAAGTAGAAGCACTGTAATACATCGGCTTGTTTGATGTAAGGCGAACGTAAAATTCTATCCCAAGACCATTTTTGATTGATTGGGCGTTGGCTTCTATCTAAATCGGCTACGCGAACTAATTCTTTATCCAAAAATCCGTCTTGTTGTAGATATACTCCCAATTCTTCCGATTGAGGGAAATACATATTGTCTGCTACTTTTTTCCATTCTTGCAACTCCGCATTCGATAAATTTACTTTTTCGATAATGCGTTTGTGATCGGATGGGTATTCTAAAGATACTTTCTGAATTTGTTCCGCCGCATAATCAATACACCATTTAGCAATATAATTGGTATAGAAATTATTGTTGACATTATTTTCATATTCGTTTGGTCCAGTAACGCCTAAAATCACATACTGATTTTTATTCGTTGAGAAAGTCGCTCTTTGGTGCCAAAAACGAGCAATACCAATCAATACTTCCAATCCTTTTTCAGGAATATAACTGTAATCTCCTGTAAAACGATAATAGTTAAAAATAGCAAAGGCGATAGCCCCATTTCGGTGAATTTCTTCAAAGGTAATTTCCCATTCGTTATGGCACTCTTCTCCGTTCATCGTAACCATTGGGTACAAAGCCGCACCATTTGTAAATCCTAATTTTGCTGCATTTTCAATCGCTTTGTCCAATTGATTGTAACGGTAGGTCAATAAATTACGAGCCACTTCTTGGTCTTTGGTAGCCATGTAGAAAGGAATACAATAGGCTTCGGTGTCCCAATAAGTTGATCCTCCGTATTTTTCTCCTGTAAATCCTTTAGGTCCAATATTCAAACGAGAATCTTTGCCTAAATAGGTTTGGTTCAATTGGAAAATATTGAAACGAATTCCTTGTTGTGCTTTCACATCGCCCTCGATAGTGATATCCGACATTTCCCAGATTTTAGCCCAAGCTACTTTTTGCTCTTCTAAAAGGGCTTCATATCCTTTGGCTAAAGCCGATTTAATTACATTTTCAGCTGCGGTTTGGGTGTTAGCATGATTCATGGAAACGGTGTAGCCACCAATTTTTTGAATCGCTGAAGTTTGACCTTTTGCAATTACGGTTTCGTAACTGTGTTGGATTTTTTCGTTGGAAGCATCAATGGCAACAGGCGAAATGTTTTCATTTTTTCCATTGGCCCAAATGCTATTGTGCATGAAAGTAGTTACTTTAAAGTGCGTTTTGAACGTTTGCGCTGTTACAAATGCTTCATTGCTACCTTTTTTTACTTCTAATGGTTCCCAAAATTTTTCTTCCCAGTTGGCATCTTCATTGGTAACTCCAGCATCAATATAGGGTTTATAAACAATTTTAGCATCTTTGTTCAAAGGAGAAATTTCGTAATTGATGATTCCCACTTCGTCTAAATCAATAGATAAAAAACGTTTTACATTGACCGCAATTTCGGTTCCGTTTTGCAAACTAGCCTCAAAAGAGCGTTGGTACCAACCTTCTTTCATATTCAATTCACGACGGAAATCTCGAACCGAAGTACAACTGTGTAAATCTAAATTTTCACCATTGATTTCAATGTCGATTCCAATCCAGTTGGGTGCGTTCAATACTTTGGCAAAATATTCTGGATAGCCATTTTTCCACCAGCCCACTTTGGTTTTGTCAGGGTAGTAGATACCGGCAATATAACTTCCTTGGAAAGTTTCGCCAGAATAGGTTTCTTCAAAATTGGCACGTTGCCCCATGGCGCCGTTTCCAATACTAAAAAGACTTTCGGATGATTTTACTCTTTCTACATCAAATCCTTCTTCAATAATCGACCAGTTGTCTGGTTTAATATAATCTTGGTTCATTTTTTTAATTATTTAAAAATTTAAAAATTGAAAGATTTAAAAATTTAGTCCTTCAATTTTTCAATCATTTAATCTTTCAATCATTTAATGAATTAAACCCTCAAGAAATGATTCATCAATACAAGTGAAGTCTTTAAAATTGTGTTTTGCTTCGTTTAAAATGCCAGCGTCTCCAATGCCAATACTAGTCATTTTTGCGATATTTGCCGCTTGAATTCCGGCAACTGAATCTTCAAAAACTATGGAATTTTCATTGGTAATGCCCAATTTTTGTGCTGCTTGAAGAAATACTTCAGGGTCTGGTTTGGCGTTGCTTACGTCATTTCCATCCACAATTACATCAAAATAAGATAGTATTCCTGTTTTTTCTAAAATAGGTCGGGCATTTTTACTTGCCGAACCCAAAGCGATGGGTTGCTTATTGGCTTTCAAAAATTCCAATACCGACATCACTCCAGGGAGGATTTCGTTTTGATCCATATCCACCAAATAAGATAAGTAATCTTCGTTTTTTTGAATGAGCCATTGGTCTTTTTGCTCCTGCGAAGCATCAACGTTTCCAAGACCTAAAATAATATCGAGTGAGCGCACGCGGCTCACTCCTTTTAATAATTCGTTGTGTTCGTGTGTGAATTCGATACCCAATTCGTTTGCGATTTTTTTCCAAGCCAAAAAATGGTATTTAGCGGTATCTACAATTACGCCGTCTAGGTCGAAAATAAAAGCTTTTTTTGTCATTAAATTTTATTTTTTTATTACATCATCTACATCTTTAACCCTAGTAACCAATAGGGCTGCGATGAGAAAACTCACCCCACTTGTTACAATAGCATAAATGGCGTTGTCGTGGTAAACATATTTGACAAGTGGTCCGCCAATTAAGGCATTCACAATTTGTGGCAACACCACAAAAAAGTTAAAAATTCCCATATAAACCCCCATTTTTAAGGGAGATATTGAACCCGCAAGAATGGCAAAAGGCATCGATAAAATACTTGCCCAAGCAATTCCAATGGCAATCATGGAAAGGATTAACCAATTTTCATTTGGCATAAAATACATTGAAATTAAACCCAAACCTCCAATAATTAAGGAATAGGCGTGAGTGGATTTTCTGCCGATTTTTTTTGCGATATAGGGCAAAGCAAAAGCATAGATTGCAGATACTAAGTTGTACACTCCAAATAGTACACCTACCCAATCTCCTGCATTTTGATAGGCATCACTTGAATTATCACTAATAGGTAATCCGTAAATGTGGTGTGCAATGGCAGGAGTGGTAAAAACCCACATACCAAACAATCCAAACCAAGAGAAAAATTGAACAAAAGCCAATTGCCTCATAGTGGAAGGCATATTCATGAAATCGTCAAAGACGTCAAAAATACTAGATTCTTTCGTGTGTGTTTCTTGTACATCAGCAAAATGCGCTAATTCGGCAGGAGAATATTCTTTGGTACTGAAAATAGAAATCAGTACAGATCCCACTAAAATTATTGCGCCAATGATAAAAGATAAGATTAAGTTATAAGGAACGCCACCCTCTTCATTTTTGTTGGAAATGCCAAACCAATTGGTCAACACATAAGGCAACCAAGAACCAATTACAGCTCCAAAACCAATTAAGGCGGTTTGAACGCTAAATCCTGCCGTTCTTTGGTCGGTTCTAAGATTGTCGCCTACTAAAGCTCGGAAAGGTTCCATGGCAATGTTGAACGAAGCGTCCATAATCATTAACATACCAGCCCCAACCCATAAAGCAGGAAGTACGGCAATAAAAATTTCGGCTTGCGGCATTAGGATTAACCCGAATGATGCCAAGATTGCACCTGCAAAGAAAAAAGGTTTTCTTCTTCCAAATCGACCCCAAGTTTTGTCGCTATAATAACCAATTATCGGCTGAACAATCAATCCCATTAAAGGAGCAATTATCCAAAACCAAGAGAGTTCGTGCACATCGGCACCAAAAATTTGAAGAATCCGGCTTGCATTAGCATTTTGTAATGCAAATCCCATTTGTATCCCCAAAAAACCAAAACTCATGATCCAGATTTCGGCGGTACTTAATCTACGCTTTTCCATTATCGTAATTTTAAAATTTGATACGATAAGCGCTATGCTTATCAAAACTTTTTATCTTGTTTTCGAAGTAAATACAAAAAGATTTGATTAGGTTGTAAATGTATAAAAAAAATTGAAATTACATTTCTTTTTCCAAAAAAAAATAAAAATGATTCAAAAAGCTATCTTTTTTTGCATTAAAAATAAGTGCATCAACCCAACAGTTTATGCTGTAGATTCTCTTTCAATCAATTGGGTTTCAATAACTTCTGTTCTATAATGCTCGTTATGTTCTTCGTCAAAATTTTCTTCTTCGGCCGCTTCTATTCGATCTATCAATATTTTGGCCGCCTTTTGTCCCATTTTTATTCCATTTTGACTCACCGTTGTTATGGTTGGGGTAGAATATTTTGAAATGATGCCATCTGTAAAGGCAATTACAGACAAATCTGAAGGCACATCTAACCCTAATTTTTTGGCAGCTTTTATAATCATTACAGCAAATAATTCATTGACGGCCAAAACGGCATCAATAGATTTGTGGTCCATTAATTGCTGGATAATGGCTTCGCAATTTTCTATATCTTCAATTCTAATTATTAGTTCTTCGTCAAACACGATATCGTTGTCCAACAATGCTTTTATGTATCCGTCCGTTCGCAATTTGCCCACACTTACATAATCGACTGTTGTTATAAGCGCTATCTTTCTTTTTCCTTTGTTAATTAATGACTGAACTGCTTCATAAGCGGCTTTTTTGTCGTCGATAATTACTTTGTCGCACAAAACTTCGTTTGTAATCCTATCAAATAGCACCACGGGCATCCCTTGATTGATAACTTCTGTCAAATGATGAAAATCTTTTTTCTGTTGGGTTTCTTTAGACAACGACATGATAAAACCATCAATACTGCCATTGGCCAGCATTTCCATATTGATCACTTCTTTGTCAAACGATTCGTTGGACAAACATACAATAACGGTATAGCCCATTTTGTTGGCTTCTTCCTCTATGCCCGAAATTACGGTTGCAAAAAAATGGTGTACTATTTCGGGGATAATAATTCCGATCGTTTTCGTTCGCCTATTTTTCAAACTCAATGCAATATTGTTGGGTTTATAATGGTATAATTTGGCAAAAGCTTGTACTTTTTGGCGGGTATCTTCGCTAATTTCTGAACTATTTTTGAGTGATTTTGAAACTGTTGAAATGGAAATATCCAATTCTTTGGCAATTTGTTTGAGTGTGATTTTTTTTCGCATGGCAAATGTGTTGTTGATTTAACAAATATATGCTTTTTTCTATGCAAAACAATTTTGTTGTCTATAAAAAAATGGTTGATGGTTGATGG
>NZ_MUGT01000031.1:8826-20341 GCF_002217205.1 Flavobacterium branchiophilum NBRC 15030 = ATCC 35035
TTTACGGAGGGGCACGCCCAAAAGATGTTGCATGTGAAGAGAGGGATTTTGTTTGAGATTGTATTGAAAAGCCAATGTGTATATCTAAAGGGTGTTTTGGGGTTGAAAATTTTTTTTTGATGGCGAATGTATAAAACTTTTCAACACGCAAACGTTTTCGGTGGTGGTTTTAAAAAGGCTTTGTTTTTTTAACAATTTTTTATATTAAGTTTACGGCTCGAAGTAAATATTAAAAGCAAATTAACACAATTATTAACTTAAACAAAATGTATGAGAACAATTTTTAGAAAGTTGTTAATTTTATCCCTCTTGTTGCCGTTTAGCGTTTTGGCTCAAAATGTGCTAAATGGAACAGTTTTGGATAAAAAGTCGAAGCAACCCATTCCTGGTGTAAACGTAGTGGTACAAGGGAGTAGCAAGGGAGTTTCGACAGATTTTGATGGTAATTTTAAGTTACCAAATGTAAAGAAAGGCGACAAAATCGTGTTTTCTTTTATAGGCTACAAAAACACGATTGTAGCTTATGAGGCACAGGTAAGTCTTCAGGTAATGCTAGAAGAAGATGCCAATGAATTGAAAGAAGTAGTGGTTCAAACGGGTTATGGAGCGGTAAAGAAAAAAGATGCTACGGGCTCTGTAACATTAGTAACTTCTAAAGATTTTAATAAAGGGGCTATTGTATCTGTAGATCAATTGTTGGCGGGTAAAGCTGCTGGGGTTCGAATTACAAACAGTGGTGGAGCACCAGATGCTGATCCTAATATTAGAATTAGAGGTGGGGCTTCGTTAAGTGCAGAAAACAAACCATTGATTATCATTGATGGAGTTGCTATTTCTAATGATAATCCTGCAGGGGTTAGCAATCCATTATCGTTAATCAATCCAAATGATATAGAAAGTTTTTCGATATTGAAAGATGCTTCTGCAACAGCTATTTATGGTATTAGAGCATCGAACGGTGTGATTATTATTACCACCAAAAAAGGAAGTTCGGGAGCGGCACAGTTTAACTATTCGTCTAATATTTCTGTAGGAAATGTTACCAAAAAAGTAGATGTAATGACTGGTGCAGATTATGCTAGATTTATTGGAGAGTATTTTCCGTCTCGTGTCAATTCGTTAGGGATTCAGGATCCAAGCAATCCAACCAAAAGAATTTTGTATGACACCGATTGGCAAGACCAAATTTTTAGAACTTCGATTTCTACGGACCACAACTTTAGTGCGAGAGCTAATTTGTATAAAAAAATACCTTTTAGAGCCTCTATTGGTTACAACCGAACTGAAGGTTTGATTAAAACATCTGATTATCAACGATTTAACTATTCTATCAAATTAACGCCAAAATTGTGGGACGATCATTTGAAAGTTGATATTAATGCAAAAGGAACTTTGACCGACAAAAACGCTGTAGATGAAGGTGGAGCCATAGCTGGAGCCATCAATATGGATCCTACAAAACCTGTTTTGGATCCTTATTCGAACAAATTTGGTGGGTATTATCAAAATACCATTTTGAATGGAAATTATGATAGATTAGATGGTTCGTCAAATCCACTAGCTTTGTTAGAACAAAGAACCAGACCAGAAAGAGTGATTAGAATATTGGCCAATGCTGAATTGGAATATAAAATGCACTTTTTGCCAGAATTAAGAGCAATTGTTAATTTTGGTATTGACGCATCAAGATCTAAAATAGTAGAACAATATACCAATAATGCCATAGCTAGTTATCAATTTAATCAAAATAATAGCAACCATAATACCAATTATGTATTTAATCCAGGCGTAAATTATGTTGAAAACCAATCGGTTACAAACAAATCTATGGATTCCTATTTTGCTTATACAAAAGCATTAAATGGTTTTGTAACAAAAGTAGATGCACAAGCTGGATATGCCTATCAAGATTTTAGAATTGATGGTACAAAGGAGCTTTACCGCTATAATACTACAACAGGGGTAAGAGAGTCTTATGTGGATAATGTGGCCAATCCTACAAACAGGTACTTTAGTCCTACCAACTTACAATCTTTTTTTGGAAGAGGAAATATAGATATTTTAAACAAATATTTATTTACAGCCACCATGAGAGCAGATGCTACCTCGTATTTTAAGAAAGAAAACCGTTGGGGCTATTTTCCAGCAGTAGGTATTGCATGGAAAGTAAAAGAAGAATCGTTTTTGAAAGATTTATCATTTGTACAAGATTTAAAAATCCGTTTGGGCTGGGGAAAAACAGGACAAAATAGCATTTCGGGCATTGTGGGTTATTTCCCATCAAGACCCTTGTTTGTAGTTGGTACATCGGCAAGTCAGTATTTACCTGGAATCAATTTATATAGTGCCAAAGCCTATAATGCCGATTTGACATGGGAAAAAACCACAACATACAACGCAGGAATTGATTTTGAGTTTTTTAAAAAAGGAATCGTATCGGGAAGTTTTGATATTTATAAAAGAGAAACCACCGATTTATTATCGCAATATACCTTGCCACCAGGCCAAGGACTTACAGACCAATTTATTGGCAACGTAGGATCGACAGAAGGCAAAGGATTTGAATTGAATTTGAATATAAAATTGGTACAACAAGACCAACTGAACATTGGAATAAATGGAAACGTAGCTTATAACTATACCAAAGTAACAGATTTGAACGGAGTGTCTCAAGTCAATTCGCCAAATGGTGGAATTCCAACGGGTACAGGAGCTTATATTGCATTTAATGCTCCAGGGCAACAAGCCCATTCTGCTTGGGTATATCAACAATTGTATGATGCCAATGGTGCAGCCATTATTGGTGCTTATGCAGACTTGAATGGCGACCATCAAATAGACAACAACGACAGGTATTATAAAGCCATGAGACCTAATTGGACATTTGGATTTGGCACCAGCATCAACTATAAAAAATGGGATTTATCGGCCAATTTCCGAGGACAAATTGGTGGTCAAACTTATGATACCAGACAAATTACTAATGGATTTATCGAACATGCTACTATTGGTACCTCACAAGCATTAAATAACGTATTGAATTTCTATAACGGAAGTGCCAATATGTTATTAAATAACTTGAATCAAAACATGGCTTATTCTGACTACATGCTTCAAGATGCGACTTTTTTAAGATGCGATAATATAGCACTTGGATACAAGTTTGCTAAATTTATCAAATCCTCATCTTTAAGAGTTTATGGTGCGGTTAATAACGCTTTTATTGTTACAAAATACAAAGGACAAGATCCAGAAAATTTTAATGCAATTGACACCAATTTCTATCCACGACCAAGAACTTATACATTTGGACTGAGTTTGGATTTTTAATAAAAGTTTAAACGGCTTTAAACAACAATTGTTTTAAAAAATTATTTTTAACCCAAAGAATTGACTAAAAAAGCCTTTATAAATAAATTTTACAGATATGAAAAATTTTAAATTAAATATAATAAGATTCGGTTTAGCCGTATTATTATTATCAAGTTGTACTAATGATTTGGACACAGAACCAAAAGTAGAACTAACGCTAGAGCAACTTTTAGCACAAGATCCAAATGCCATTCAAGGATTGTTGTCCAAGGCTTATGGAGCCTTTGCCCTTTCTGGTCCAAATGGCCCTGGTAGTTCAGACATTAGCGACGATCCAGGAGAATCTCCTTTTTTGAGAGGGATTATCAACCTACAAGATTTTACGGCAGATGATATGAAAAACAGATGGGGCGACAATGGATTGGATCAATTAACAACTACTTCTAGCTGGGATTCTAACAACAAATTCTTCCGTTATTTATACAATCGTGTGTATTATACAGTGCCTTTATGCAACAATACTATAAGCGTTTTAAATAATGTTAGTATAGACAATAAAGAACAATACATTAGCGAATTACGTTTTCTACGATCATTGGCCTATTATTATATGATAGATTGCTTTGGAAAAGGAGTATTGGTAACCGAAGCCGATTTGGGAAGTGGAGTGCCTAAACAGCAATCAACCCGAACAGAAATGTTTAACTATGTTGAATCGGAATTGAAAGATATTGAAAGTAAAATACCTACTACCAATACTTACGGACGAGTAAACAAAGCGGGCGTTAGAATGTTGTTAGCCAAATTGTATTTGAATGCCGAAGTATATACAGGTACTGCACGTTACAATGATGCTTTGACTTATACTAAAAAAGTAATAGACGAAGGAGGCTATACATTGGCTCCTAGTTTTGTAAGTCTTTTTTCTGGCGATAATCATGTAACTGCCGCAAAAAACGAAATCATTTATGCCTTGATAGCAGATCCAATAAGCAGTCAAAGTTATGGCAACACTACCTATTTGGTTAATGGAAGTTTGAACTCTCAAACCATGAATTTATCCACTTATGGAGCCAACGGAGGCTGGGGAGGCCATAGAGCAACCAAAGCATGGTATGGCAAATTTGGAGCTTCTGCAAGTGCTTTGGCAGCTTCTACCGATGTTAGAGCACAATTGTTTTGGACAAATGGACACAGCTATGAAATGAATGATTACAAAAATTGGACAGATGGGTATCCTTCTATCAAATTTAGAAATTCTAATGCCGTGGGCACCTCTATCAATACTGATTTTTCTGGCACAGACTTTCCTTTGTTCCGTTTGGCAGATGCTTATCTGATGTATGCAGAGTGCGTGTTGAGAGGAGCAACAGGAGGCACTATGAACCAAGCATTTACTTACGTAAAAGCAGTTAGAGACCGTGCAAATGCTCCAACAGCCCAATTCAATAGTGTAAGTGATTTGACACTTAATTTTATTTTAGATGAAAGAGCACGAGAATTGAATTTTGAAGGACACAGACGCAGTGATTTAATTCGATTTGGAAAATTTGGTGGCAGTGCTTACATCTGGCCTTGGAAAGGTGGTACAGCAGCAGGAAGTGCTATTCCTACACATTATAACTTATTCCCAATTCCTCAATCGGCTATTGCAGCAAATCCAAATCTAACACAAAACCCTGGATATTAATTTTAAAAATTTATAAACAATGAAAAATATATTTAAAACCTCATTTTTTGCCTTATTGTTGGTGCTTTTAGGCGCTTGTACAAATGACACAGAACCCGTTGCAACTGCAAATGGCGGATTAAAATTATTAGCACCATCTTCTGGTTCAAGTTTTGTTTTATCGCCAGCAAATGCTTCGGCTGTCGTTACCACTCTCGTATGGGATTATGCCGATAATGGTGTTCAATCTGCTTCAACATATACCGTTGAAATAGCCAAAACAGGTACAAACTTTGCTTCAATTATTTCAGGAGGAACCACTTCAAATCGTTTCTTAGCATACACTGTTGAGCAACTTAATGGTTTTTTAGCACCAAACGTTTTTACACCTTATGTACAAGCAAGTATTGACGTTAGGATTAAATCAACTTTAGGAACAACTGCAAATGCTGTTACACAATATTCAAACGTAATTACTTTAAAAGTTACGCCATATTCTACTGCATTACCAAAAATTGGTGTACCAGGCAACCATCAAGGTTGGGCACCAACAAATGCTTCAACACTACCATTAATGGCATCTTCTGGATATGGAAAAACAAACTATGAAGGCTACATGAATTTAAATGGAGAATTCAAATTTTTGTCTCCAAAACCAGACGGAACCTTTGACTGGGGTACAACAGACTGGGGCGATGACGGATCTTTTTCTGGAATATTAAAAGAAGTAAATGAATCTAACTGTAATACCACAGCTGGATACTATCTGGTAAAAGCCAATACTGCTGCTACTGGTGCTGGAGCCTTACAATATTCTGTAACTCCAATTACAACTTGGGGGGTTATTGGCGATGCAACTCCTGGCGGATGGAATTCTAGTTCTGCTTTAACCTATAATAGTACAACTAAAAAATGGTCTGCTACTGTAGCTCTTGTTGGTGGAAAACAACTCAAATTTAGAGCTAATAATTCTTGGGATATTAACTTAGGTAAATTTGATGCAGGACAAACAGGCGATAATTTTGCTGGAGAAAATCTAACATATAATGCTGCTAGCAATTTAGATGGCCCTGCAACATCTGGTAACTATTTGATTACTTTAGATTTAAGCAATCCAAGAGATTACAAATACACCATAACGTTACAATAGTTTATTTTTTACAATACATGAAAAGGCTTTCTTTTTGGGAAAGCCTTTTTTTGATTTTTTTTGTAAATAATATGGCTTTCCTAAAAAATGGACATGCCCAAAACAGGGCATAATAAAATTTAAACTTATGAAAAAAATTTTCCTCTTACTATTCATTTTAGGGCTACAGGCCACTGCTCAAGTATCTTGGCAAGGTGGCACAATTCCAAATGCCAACGCTTCGGCCACCCTTCTTTTTGACAAAACAGGCACCAATTTAGCTTCCTATACAGGCACTATATATGCTCACACAGGGGTTACACTAAATGGCAATAGCTGGCAAAACGTATTAGGACAATGGGGCAGCAATAGCCAACCAGCCCTTACACTTGTATCTGGTAATATTTACAAATTAGTCTTATCTCCTACCATCGAAAATTTTTATGGCGTAACAACTGGAACAATTACAAAAATAAATATTGTTTTTAGAAATGAGGCTGGCAATGCTCAAACATCAGATTTGACCCTAGATGTAGGAGCATTTCAAACGAGCTTGTCGCAACCCGCAGAAAATAGTACTACAATGCTAACCTCTGGTCAGAATTTTAATATTGCAGCATCCAATACTAATGGCAATGCAACTTATACACTCAAAATAAATGGTGTAAGTCAATCGCCTGTAAGCACCAGTTCTTTTTCATATAACGATAATAATATTACTACAAATAAAAATTATGTACTCGAAATAGTTCAAGGCACTACAACATTTACCAAAAAATTTAGTGTATTGATAGTACCTACTACCAATACCGCTGCGATACCAACAGGTTTAGAAGACGGCATCAACTACCATAACACAGATGCCACCAAAGCGACCTTAGTACTTAATGCTCCTGGCAAAGATTTTGTTTATGTTGCAGGGAGTTTCAACAACTGGCAACCAGACAACAATTATGCCATGATAAAAGACCCTACATCGGGCAAATTTTGGTTAGAAATCAATAATTTAACCTCTGGTCAGAATTACACTTATCAATATTGGGTTGCCGATCAAACCCCTACAAATGGCTCACCAGCGTTAGTAAAAACAGCCGATCCATTTTCAACCTTGGTATTGTCTCCGTTTGACGATGCGGGGATACCAGCAACAACATATCCAAACATGCCCCCCTATCCTACTGGACAGGAACGAGAAGTTACTTTTTTGAAAACAGGACAAACACCTTATAATTGGAGTGCTGCCACAACCAATTTTGTAAAACCAAGCAAAGACAATCTTGTGGTATATGAAGTTTTGATTCGTGATTTTGATGCCTCTCGAAACATTCAAAGCCTGATAGATAAAATAGATTATTTTAAAAATTTAAAAATAAATGCCATCGAACTTATGCCAATAATGGAATTTGAAGGCAACGAAAGTTGGGGTTACAACACAGCATACCATTTAGCATTAGATAAATTTTATGGTACAAAAGCCAAAATGCAAGAGTTTATCGATTTGTGTCATCAAAATGGCATTGCAGTTATTTTAGATGTGGCCCTCAATCATGCTTTTGGCCGAAATCCTATGGTTCGCATGTGGATGAAAGATGCCGATGGCGATGGCTGGGGCGATCCTGCCTCGGACAATCCCTATTTTAATGAATATGCCAAACACAGTTACAGCGTTGGGAGTGATTTTAATCATGCCGCTACTGTAACCCAATATTATACAAAAAGAGTAGTCAAACATTGGATTGAGGAGTTCAAAATAGATGGCTTTAGATGGGATTTGACCAAAGGTTTTACTCAAGAATGTGCCGCTGGCGATGATAGTTGTACCAATGGCTACCGTGAAGACCGTGTGGCTATTTTAAAAAATTATGCTGATTATTCTTGGTCGCTAGACCCTAATCATTATGTTATTTTTGAACATTTAGGAGCAGACAACGAAGAACAACAATGGGCCAATTACCGCCTAAATGAAACCCCAAGCAAAGGAGTCATGATGTGGGGCGAGCTTACTTATCCTTATACTCAATTGGCTCAAGGTGTTTCTACCGGTGCCGACATTTCCCGTATGGGAGCCAACGCTCACGGATTTTCGGGCAAAAGACTTTTGGGCTATCCAGAAAGTCATGACAAAGAACGATTGATGTATTCTGCTATAAATTATGGCAATGCAAATGGTACAAGCCCCGTATTTGGCAACTTGAACAATGCTTTGTTTAGAATGTCTGCCATTGGTGCCACCAGCTTGTTAATACCAGGACCCAAAATGATATGGCATTTTGCAGAACTTGGTATGAATAATTCCATTTACACTTGCACAGACGGCACTGTCAATACCGAATCTGATACTGCTTCGGGCGATTGTAAATTGAGTACCAAACCGCAACCTCAATGGGCAAACAACTGGACATCAGTATCCCAACGGTCTAAAATTTATACCGATTGGGCCAAAATGATTGATTTGAAAAAAACGAATCCCGTTTTTAATGGCAATTATACCATCAGTCCCGATGGCAACAATATCAGACAACGAATATATGTTTTTGACGATGCATTGCCTTCCTCTCAATTGAAAAATGTGGTTATTTTGGCCAATTTTTCGGTAGCAGCTCAAAATGTTATCCCAGATTTTCCATACACCGGAACTTGGGTTAATTTGATGGACAACACCACTATAAACGTAACCAATACCGCCACTGCCATCAATATTGAATCGGGTGGATTTAGAATTTTTGGCAACCAATCGGCCACACTTAGCACTCATGACTCTTTATTGCAAGACGTTGCCCTTTTGCCAAACCCTACACAAAATCAATTTAGCCTCAATAAAGCCATCACAAAAATGGATATTTATGCTTTAACAGGGCAGTTGATCAAGCATTTTGAAGGCCCTTTCAACACACAATCTGTTTTTAACATTCAAGACATGACTGCAGGAATATATCTTGTAAAAATTTGGGACAACAACCAAAACCATCAAACCTTAAAATTAATCAAAGAATAGTTTTTATTTTTTTTGTTAGCGAAACTCCTTTCAAATAATATTTGGAAGGGGTTTTTTTATATAGGTTTGATAAAAATTATAATATATAATTACAAATATAATATGTATCTTTGCGCAAAAAAAAAAATGAGTAGAGTAGCTTTAAAAGTAAAGAATTATAGTTCGGATGAGCTGAAAGCATTGTTAACCCAAGTTGCAGCTCGTGCTTGTTAAATAACTGATAAACAATATTTTATATCTTATATAGTTCCGATTTGTGCACTACAAATTTACAACCAACTGATTTTCAATTTTTTTATAAATATAAAAGGTAAATCTTAATAAAATGTTAAAATTTGTGCACTACAAACAAATAATCTCATTATAAATTAAATAAATTTAAAGCACTGTAGCCCCTACACAAAAATGTCAACTCAAAATTAGGAAAAAATCAAATTTTAACTTTTTCTACATATTAGTCTGCAACTTGGGTTAAGGCTATTAAAAAAAAACAATTTTCAAACTATGTTGCAACAATTTTTGTTAGCAATGAAGTTTTTACACAACGGATAAAATTAATTAATTATTAAAAAGTATTTTAATTCATAAGTATTTGTTATTTTTGTATTAAATTAAATTAATATTTAGAATGAATCAAACGCTATTAACAAGATTGTTTAAATCTATTGAAGGTAATAAAGAAGAGCCTTTGGTAAGGATAGCTTATACCATTATTGATGATGAAAGAAGAAAGGGACATACAAAATTAGCCGATAGACTGGATACAATTTTAGAGGGTAATTTAGCAAAAATTATAGAACCTCAACAAAATCTAACGTTAAAGCTAACAAGAAACAGAGATGATGTTTTTTCAATCCCTGCCGACAGAAGATATAAGCTACCTTTAGCAACGCATATAGAAAGTGATTTTTTAAGACACGATATGGTACTTGCCCCATCGGTTGAAGAAAAAGTATTAAGAATTGAAAAAGAATATATAGCAAGAGAAAGATTAGCTCATCACGGCTTAAAACCTCGTCAAAAAATACTTCTTTATGGTAGTTCGGGATGTGGCAAAAGTATGACTGCCGAAAGAATTGCTTGGGATTTAGGTTTGCCGTTTTATAAAGTACGTTTTGATACTATAATTTCATCATATTTAGGAGAGTCGGCATCAAATTTGAATAAGTTGTTTGAAAGCCTCGAAAAATACCCTTGCGTACTTCTTTTAGATGAATTTGACATTATTGGTAAACAAAGGAATTCAAATTCAAATGATGTTGGAGAAATTCACCGTATTGTTAATATTGTTTTGGGACTATTAGAAGAGTACAACGGACAAGGGATATTAATTGCAACTACAAATTTAGAAGGCAGTTTAGATAAAGCATTGTTTAGAAGATTTGATGAAATTATTGAATTACCCAGACCAAACGAAAATGAAATTATCGACCTCTTGAAAATAACATTTTCTGCATTGAATCTTAATAGTAAAATTCAACTTAAAAACTATGCGAAAGATATGCAAGGTCTATCCTACGCTCTAGTTGTTAAAATTGCAAACGATGCAGCAAAAAAATCTATTATAAATTCACACAAAGAAATTTCTGTTGATGATTTGGACAAAGCATTAGAAGAAAACTTGGCTTTTAACAAATAATTTATGAATAGATTTCCCCATTTAAAATTCCAGCAAAAAGTTGTAGGAAAGCCTAATCCCAAAAAAACAAATGGGAAGACTAATCCAATTTCTGAAAAAAATAAATTAAATAAGCAAATTCATTATAATTTACTATCTGAAAGCACAAATGAAATAAAAACTGCTTGGGAAAAGGAACTTTTAGAGAGGCAAAATCAAAATCTCCCTCCATTAAATTCTTCTATTATACCAGTGTTTTTTCAGATAAATCCAAGTTTAATTGGATTTGATTTTGATTTAAAAAGTTTTGGAATAGAAATTATATCTCAGGAAGATAATGGCTATATAATAGGTGCATCTTTAGACAGTTTTAATTCTTTGAATGAGAAAATAAAAAATTTTATAAACAATGAAAGAGGCGGAGGATTTATAGCTGATTTTTGGCAAATAATCAAAGGTAAAAATTGGAAACCAGAATATATTCTTTCAGATTATTTATTATCTATTTGGAGAAATATTAGTGATAATCAGATTTTTAATTTAGAAGTTGGTATTGCATTTGATAAACCACTTGGTAATATTCCTGATGTAAATAAAAAAGGAGGTATTGCAAGATTAAAGAGATATAGAGAAAAAGAAATTGAAAGAAGTGATTTTTTACTGGAGCGTCAAGATGATTTTTATAATTTTATAAAAGGTTACGGCGAAGTAAAGTCTAGCTTCATAGAGTTAGAAGACAGTTTTTGTTGTCAAATCGAAATTACAGGAAAAGGATTTAACCCAACTTGCCGA
>NZ_MUGT01000032.1 GCF_002217205.1 Flavobacterium branchiophilum NBRC 15030 = ATCC 35035
TATAGGGGGCTAGACCAGTGGTAGTAGATAGCATCTTACTGTTTTATAATTTTCAAATTATTATATGTTATAAAAACCTTTTGCCAAAGCTTTTTTTATTGCCTTAGCAAAAGGTTAATTATCATTACATGGTTGGTACGAACGTGACGCTCGCACCAGCGCGGGGCAAAAAATATAGTTATCGAGGGGCTTTGATTTTATATTTGAAAATTAAAAAGCTGATTAAAGAAGTTATAAAAGCAATGCAATAAATTATTTTTATTACATATTTTGTTGCTCCATCCCCTAATATTTCTAAATTCTTAAAATCAAAAAAAGCAAGTCCAGACAATAAAATGCTTAATAAATATGCTAAAAAAACACATAAATTAATTTTATTAACATTAATTGAATTTCGATAAACATTATATGTAAATAACATCAACCCAATTGGTAATATAAAAATATAATAAAAGAGCCATAAACCTATTAGATTTCCTTCTAATAAAAAGCCAAAATTGGTATAATAATTTATTGAAATTGAAATCAATAAAATAGTCAATAAATAAAAATTTTTCATATAAGATTAATTTAATTAGTTCTTCTTATTATGTTATCAACATCTATTCCTTTATTCTTTTTCTCTATTGCATTTTGCTTTGTTGCTGGTAAATAGTTCATTTCATGTGTTTTGTATGGAATTCCAGACTTTGCTTGATATTGGATAAAATCAGATCTTTCACCATTTTTTAAACCTCCTGCGTCTAATGCTTTTTCAGCTACTGTAGTACATTGATTTGCTTGACCAAGTTCTTTAACTTCTGTCCATTTAGTATCAAAAATTGAAATTCCAGCTTCAATCATTTTAGCATCTGTTTCAGCATCAGACTTTATCTGATAAGCATTTTGATACCGTTGAACAATATTGCCATCTGCATCTCTGTGTGATGTTTTAGTTCCTTTTCCATCGTCATAATCATCTTTAAAAGTATTATGTTCTGAATTTTTAAAATCAGATAATTTGTCAAATTTATGTATTGTAAAAACATCATTCTTTCCACTCTTTCCTCTTCCTTTGTTTGTCCCATTATCATAATCATACGACAAATAGGTCCAACCTGTTTTATCGTTCCCAATTAATACAGACATATGACCAACAATATGTGGATGTGCATTTGTTTTTCCGCCATCAATACTTGTTTTACCTCTTGGACCATGAGATAAAATTATAATATCTCTACCATCAGGATCTATAGCATTGATAGGATTGTTAGCAACGTAAACATAAGGAGATATGTTTGGATACTTCTCCGCCATCGGATCCACACTCATCCATACACTCACTCTCGGGTCATAATACCTTGCCCCATAATAATAAAACCCTGTTTCGTCGTCTAGCTCCTTGCCGTTAAACTTGTAGGGGCTGTTGTAATAGTTGTTGCCTAGTTGTTGTGCCATTGTCTATCTCACAAGCGTTTATTTTCAGCGGTGTTCGATGAATGTTATTTCTCCAAAAGGCAAATTTAAGAAAAATTATCTCACTTTGGTATTTTTTTCAGCGGAGTTCGATGAATCTCTGATTTGGTATGCATTATCAAAAATAGCTGTCAAAGCTGTACTAGTTCCCAAATGGTCGGGGTGGTAGTAGTATAAGAGCCCCCCAGACACTGAAGGGGGTCCTTTGGCTGTTTGCAAATTGGTGGCATTTTCTGAATTTGCAATTTCCAATAATAATTCCGAAATTTATAGCGTGTGTAAAGTTCATAATTGTATATTTATTTAGAATTATAAAAGTACAAAAAAAACTTTACAACTTTTTTAGGACAGTATCCTCTCCAATTATTTTATATGAGCCATAAATCATCCAAACTCCATAAAAAAAACCCAAAATCAATGATTTTGGGTTTTTTAATTCAAGTTCAAATTATATTATTTTTTGATGCTTGCTGTAATGTATTCTCTATTCATACGGGCAATGTTTTCTAATGAAATTCCTTTTGGACATTCTACTTCACATGCTCCAGTGTTGGTACAGTTACCAAAACCTTCATGATCCATTTGATTTACCATATTCAACACCCTGTCTGTGGCTTCTACTCTACCTTGTGGCAATAGTGCAAACTGCGACACTTTTGCAGCCACAAAAAGCATGGCCGAAGAGTTTTTACAAGTGGCTACACAAGCACCACAACCAATACAAGTGGCCGCATCAAAAGCATCATCGGCATCTTTTTTATTAATTGGAATTGTATTGGCATCAATTGTATTTCCAGAGGTATTTACAGAGATAAATCCTCCTGCATGTTGGATTCTATCAAAGGCACTTCTGTCCACAACCAAGTCTTTGATTACCGGAAAGGCTTTGGCTCTAAAAGGTTCGATAAAGATTGTATCGCCATCTTTAAACATTCGCATGTGCAACTGGCAAGTAGTAACGGCTCTGTCTGGTCCGTGAGCTTCGCCATTAATAAACAACGAACACATGCCACAAATTCCTTCTCTACAATCGTGGTCAAAGGCCACAGGCTCTTCGCCTTTATTATTCAATTGTTCGTTTAGAACGTCGAGCATTTCAAGAAACGACATGTCTGGTTCAACTCCGTCTATCGGATATTCAACAATCCGTCCTTGTGCTTTGGCGTTTTCTTGACGCCATATTTTTAATGTAAGTTTCATATCTTTTTAGTTTGAATGTCATCTAGTCGAAAATCAAAAGTTTATAGACAAAAAGGTCTTTATACTTTTAAACGTTTGACTTTTGACCAAATTATTTATAACTTCTTTGTACCAATTTCACATTTTCAAATACAAGAGGCTCTTTGTGCAACACGGCATCGCTTGGTTTTCCTTTATATTCCCAAGCTGCTACATAAGCAAAATTTTCGTCATCTCGCTGTGCCTCTCCATCTGGAGTTTGATACTCCTCACGGAAGTGTCCACCACACGATTCGTTTCGGTGCAAAGCATCTTTGGCAAACAATTCACCCAATTCCAAGAAATCGGCTACACGGGTAGCTTTTTCTAATTCTTGATTGAATCCATTGGCTGTTCCTGGTACTTTTACTTCTTTATAAAATGCGTCTCTCAAAGCTGCAATTTCTTCGATAGCTTCAGATAATCCTTTTGCATTTCGAGCCATTCCTACTTTGTCCCACATGATTTTTCCCAATTTTTTATGGAAATAATCTACAGAATGGGAACCTTTGTTATTCATAAATTGGTCTATTTGTGCTTTGACAGCTTTTTCTGCTTCGATAAATTCTGGTAAATCTGTCGATATTTTACCCATTTTAATATCTGGAGCTAAATAATCGCCAATGGTGTATGGCAATACAAAATAGCCATCGGCCAATCCTTGCATCAAGGCAGATGCCCCAAGTCTGTTGGCACCATGATCAGAAAAGTTAGATTCTCCAATAGAAAAACATCCAGGAATTGTGGTCATCAAATTATAATCTACCCAAGTACCCCCCATGGTGTAGTGTACGGCTGGATAAATCATCATTGGTGTTTCATAAGGATTTTCATCTACAATTTTTTCATACATTTGAAATAAGTTACCATATTTGTTGGCCACTACATCTGTACCTAATTTTTTGATCAAGGCTTGATCGTTTTCGTCCAAGTTTTTAATTTTTACTTGGTCTTTTCCATATCTTTGAATGGCAGCGGCAAAATCCAAATAAACGGCTTCGCCTGTTTTATTTACACCAAAACCAGCATCGCATCTTTCTTTTGCAGCACGTGAGGCAATATCTCTAGGTACCAAGTTTCCAAAGGATGGGTAACGTCTTTCTAAATAATAATCTCTATCGGCTTCGGCTATTTGAGTGGGTTTCAATTTGCCTTCACGAATGGCTTTTGCATCTTCTAACTTGGCAGGCACCCAAATTCTTCCATCGTTTCTTAATGATTCAGACATTAAGGTCAGTTTTGATTGGTGGTCGCCAGATACAGGGATACAAGTTGGGTGAATTTGTGTGTAACAAGGATTGGCAAAATAGGCTCCTTTTTTGTGAATTTTCCAAGCTGCTGTGGCATTGCTACCCATGGCATTTGTTGAAAGGAAAAATACATTGCCATACCCTCCAGATGCAATAACTACTGCGTGAGCCGAGTGTCTTTCTATTTCGCCAGTTACCAAATTTCGGGCAATAATTCCTCGAGCTTTTCCATCTACAACTACCAAATCTAGCATTTCGTGGCGGTTGTACATTTTAATTTTTCCACGCCCAATTTGACGGTTCATGGCAGAGTATGCTCCAAGTAACAATTGCTGACCTGTTTGTCCTTTGGCATAAAAAGTTCTGGAAACCAATGTTCCACCAAAAGAACGGTTGTCCAACAATCCGCCATATTCACGAGCCAAAGGCACCCCTTGAGCCACACATTGGTCTATAATATTTGCCGATACTTCTGCCAATCGGTGTACGTTGGCCTCTCTAGCACGGTAATCACCACCTTTTACGGTATCATAAAATAATCGGAAGGTAGAATCTCCGTCTCCTTGATAATTTTTGGCTGCATTGATACCTCCTTGAGCCGCAATAGAGTGTGCTCTTCGTGGAGAATCTTGAAAGCAAAAGGCTTTTACGTTGTATCCTAATTCTGCCAACGTTGCTGCTGCAGAACCTCCAGCAAGTCCCGTTCCTACGATAATCACATCTAGATTACGTTTGTTTGCAGGATTTACTAAATTAATATGATCTTTATAATTTGTCCATTTGTCCGCTATAGGACCATTTGGTATTTTTGAATCTAATGCCATTATAATATAATATTAATTGTTGAAATGATGAAATAAAGCAATTACAATAAATCCAAAAGGAACAATAATTGCAAAAGCATGACCTAATTTTTGTAATGTTTCTTGGTATTTGTTACGTGTTCCAACAGATTGAAACGACGAACTGAAACCGTGCCACAAGTGCATGGCCAATAACACAAAAGACAAGCAATAAATACCCGTTCTTACAGGGCTTTCAAACTTGGCTTGAAGCTCATGAAAGTATCTTGTAGCGTCCAACTCATTACATTCTACATATTTGTAAACCATTTCTGGAAACCAAAAGTCGTAAAAATGTAAACCAAGAAAAGCTAAAATTACCGATCCAGAAATGATCATATTTCTAGATGCCCATGAAGCATTTGCTGCTCCGTTATAACTTGCATAAGCCACAGGACGTGCAGCTCGGTTTTTGATGTCTAACACAAAACCCATAATGAAGTGAAAAACCACCCCAACTATAAGTATTGGTTGTATAACATACTGAACCAATGGATTATTTCCCATAAAATGAGAAATCTCATTGAACGTATCAGGACTAAATATAGACGTTAAATTGATAAAAAAATGTTGCGTTAAAAACAACATCAAAAAAAGTCCTGAAAGCGCCATAGCAATTTTTTTTGCTATTGACGACTTCAATAATGCAGATTTTGCCATAAGATTTGATTAAATTTTTTAATAAATTACATCACAAAAGTACATGAATTTGATATTAACTACAACCTTTTCGCTGTTATTTATATTGTTTTTAAATAATAAAAAAACGGCACTTTTTGCTTTTTTCAATTATTGCATTTTTTTCAATATTTTTTTGTATTAAATGAAAATAATCACTTAAAAATTTCATTTATTGCTATTTTAAAATGTAATTCCAAAAAAAACAAACTTCAAAATATTTTTTATTATCCTTATTTATTAGCTCGTTTTAAAGTTGAATTTGCAAATTATTATAAACCTTTTCTTTAAAAAAATATTTCTGTTTTTTTTCGTTTTTTATAAGCCGATATTCAATTATAATATTTACTTTTACTACAAAATTGATTTTTTTCTAAAATTTATACACTTCGTTCAAAATGAACTACTTTGTATTTTTTGATAGGATATTAATTAAAAAAAAAAGCACCAAAATTTATTTTCTTACTATTAATTTTTTATTACAAATGAATGCAAAAAAATTAGTTACCGCTTGTTTAACTATTTTATTCGTTATGGCTTGTAGCCACAAAACTCCTGCCGACTTCAATTCGGATTTGTCCAAATTCAAAAATTACATTACCAGTTTTTCTGGAGGTCTCGTTGCCGCACAATCAGACATTAGGGTTGTTTTGGCTTTTGAAAACCCAAACTGGAAAACCAATCAACCTCTGGACAATGACTTGTTTGATATTTCGCCGAGCATAGAGGGCAAGGTAGTAGCACTTTCGCCACATATTGTTGCATTTGTACCCAATGAAAAATTAGAATCGGGAACCACGTATCAAGTTACACTTCATGTATCTAAAATCAAAGCCGTTCCAAAAGAGTGTGAAGATTTTAACTTTACGGTGCAAACCATCAAACAAGATTTTATTATCAATACGTTGGATATTCAATCCTATAGCCCCGACAAACAATACCTAAACGCTGTTTTGAAAACGGCCGATGTGATGTCGCTCGAAACGGCCAAAAAAATCATTCATGCACAGCAAGATGGAGAAAATTTGCCCATAAAATTTGAAGAAGATGTAAAATCAGGTACAGCATTCAAATTGATTATCGATCAAATCAAAAGATCAGACGACGCCTCTGAAATTGAAGTGGAATATGACGGAACAGATTTTGGCATAGACCAAAAAGGCAGTTTCAAATATGCCATTTCGGCCAAAAACGAATTTAAAATTGTGGCAATAGACACACCCGAAGACGATGTCAAAATGATCAGCATCAACTTCTCGGAACCTTTGCAAAAAAATCAAGATTTTAGCGGATTGGTATCGATAGAACAAGCAAAAAATTTGAAATTTTCAGCACAAGGCAATGTGTTAAAAGTATATTTTAATGGCGAAAACAAACTAGAAAAACCCATTGAACCAGTCAATACCATAGCTATGGTTTCCGATACGACCGCCATTGTGGTAGATACTGTAATGGCCGTTACAGACTCGATTGCGACTGTGATAGAAGCAGATGCCCCTGAAAACGACACACCCGAAGTCAATCTATCACATTTGAAAATTGAAGTTTTTCAAGGCATTGAAAGCGAATATGGTACAAAAATGAAAGAAAATTACACTAATTCCATCTCTTTAGAACCCTTAAAACCCGATGTGCGGTTTATAAAAAATGGCACTATTTTGCCTAGTTCCAATAATTTGAAAATCAATTTTGAGGCCGTAAATTTGAGTGCTGTTGATGTAAAAGTTTATAAAATTTACAAAAACAACATCCTGCAATTTTTACAAGAAAACGAACTCAACGGTGCCAGAAATTTAAAACGTGTAGCACAACCCATTGCAAAATCAAAAATAGAATTGAACAAAAACCAATTGCTACAAAACACCAAATGGAATGCTTATAGCTTGGACTTGTCTAAAATAATTACACCCGAGCCTGGTGCTATTTATAGAGTTGAAATGAGTTTCAACAAAAAATATTCGTTGTACAAATGCAACGATAGTACAACGGATACCAACACCGTAGAAGAGGAAGCTATTGATGAAAAAGACGTTAATTATAGCGATAGTTATGACGACTATTATTATGACGATTTTGAATGGAGAGAAAGCCAAGACCCTTGTAGCGATTCCTATTTTTACAATGCCCGTGTGGGTACCAATATATTAGCTTCAGATTTAGGGGTAATAGCAAAACGTGGCGAAAACAAAAGCTATCATTTTACGGTAGCCAATATTGTAGATACCACTCCAATAGAAAATGCCACCGTTACCTTATACAGCTACCAACAACAAAAACTGGGCTCGCAATCAACCGACTCTCAAGGCTTTGCTACTTTTAAGCTGGATACCTTTGCTTATTTTGCTATTGTTACAAAAGGCAAACAAGCTACCTATGTTAAATTAGATGATGGGCTTTCGTTATCGGTAAGTAATTTTGATGTTTCGGGCGAGGTTTTGCAAAAAGGACTCAAAGGATACTTGTATGGCGAAAGGGGGGTTTGGCGTCCTGGCGATGATTTATACTTATCCTTTATTTTAAATGACCAAGCCAACAAATTGCCACTAGGCCATCCGATAAAGTTCAAGTTGAACGATCCCAATGGCAAAACTACCTATGAAACGGTTCAAAAAACCAACGAACTTAATCATTATAGTTTTGTAGTGCCTACAAATGCCGATGCCCCAACGGGCAGTTGGGAAGCTGTTGTAAGTGTTGGTGGAGCAAAATTTTATAAAAACATTAAAATTGAAACCATCAAACCCAATCGTTTGAAAATCAAAAACATATTTCAGGCTCCAATCTTGTCTGCTGCCCATCAAAACACCGATAATTTGGAAGTTGCTTGGTTACATGGTGCTGTGGCAAAAAATTTGAAAGTGGTTATGGAAGCCAAATTTTCTGAGCAAACCACTGTTTTTAAGCATTATGAAAAATACATTTTTGACGATGAAACTCGCAAATTCAATACCGAAGAAACCACGATTTTTTCTGGAACATTGGATGCAGCTGGCAAGGTAAGCATCCCTATACAGCCTAAAATACAAGGTCAGGCACCCGGACTTTTACGAGCAGCCATGATTACCAAAGTATTTGAAGAAGGTGGCGATTTTAGTACAGATGTTGTAGCAATGCAATATGCACCCTATCATACTTATGTGGGACTAAAACTTCCTGAATTGACCCCATATCAAATGCTAGAAACCCGCAAAAATAATGTATTTGAAGTAGTAACAGTAGATGAAAATGGACAGCCAAAAGCAAACCGACAATTGGAAGTTTCGATTTTTAAGGTGCAATGGCGTTGGTGGTGGGACGCATCTGAAGATAATATTTCAAATTACAATACCTCAAATGCAAATACTGCTTTTAAGACATTTAGTATCAGTACCGACCAATCAGGCAAAGGACGTTTTCAATTTTCGTTGAAAGACGAAGAATGGGGCCGTTATTTGATACGAATAAGCGATCCTTCAGGAGGACATGCCACTTCGAGTAGTGTAAACATCGATTGGCCATCATGGTCTGGCAAAACCCGCAACACAGATGCTACATCGGCCAATATGCTTGTTTTTTCGACAAACAAAAAAGAATATGCCGTTGGCGAAACAGCCACTATTGCTTTTCCATCAAGTGCAGGAGGTAGGGCTTTGATTGCCATTGAAAATGGTTCAAAAGTACTCAAAACCATTTGGGCAAAAACTACGGCTGGCGAAACCAAAGTGTCCGTTCCGATAACTGCAGATATGGCTCCCAACGTATATTTTAACATTACTCTATTGCAACCCCATGCTTTTACTAAAAACGATTCGCCCATTAGGATGTATGGCATTGTGCCCATAGCCGTAATAGATAGAAATACTATTTTGCAACCGCAAATAACCATGCCCGAAGTACTGAAACCAGAGCAAAATTTTAACCTAAAAGTAAGCGAAAAAACAGGTAAAAGCATGACTTATACCATAGCCCTTGTAGATGAAGGACTGCTGGATTTAACCAGATTTAAAACCCCAAATGCGTGGGACAATTTCTATGCCCGTGAAGCCCTTGGTGTAAAAACATGGGATATATACGACAACGTGATTGGAGCTTATGGCGGCAAAATCAACCAAATTTTTAGCATTGGAGGCGATCAGGATTTGGGTGGTGGCAAAACCAAAAAAGCCAATCGTTTTAAACCAGTTGTGATATACCTTGGCCCTTTTAGTTTAGGCAAAGGCGATAGTAAAACCCATCAGATTAAACTTCCAAAATACATTGGCTCGGTTAGGGCCATGGTAGTGGCTGCAAATGCCCAGCAAAATGCTTATGGAAGCACAGAAAAAGCCGTTCCTGTTCGCAGTCCATTAATGGCATTAGCATCTGTACCCCGAAAAATATCACCAGCTGAAAGGGTTACCATTCCTGTTACCATTTTTGCAATGGAAAAACACGTAAAAAATGTTTCAATACAAATCAAAACCAATAACGGAATTCGTGTTTTGGGCAATACAACTCAAAAACTAACATTCAACCAACCCGACGAAAAAATGGTTTATTTTGATTTGGCGGTAGGACAAGCCACTGGTATTGGCAAAATTCAAGTTATTGCTACTTCGGGCAAAGAACGATCTGTATATGATGTAGCGATAGACATGACCAATCCAAACCCTATAACAAATTTATACACAGATGTTGTGGTTGCTCCTCATGCTAGTCAAACTATTTCGTGGAAAACATTTGGTATTTATGGAAGTAATGCTGCAAAAATAGAAGTTTCGTCTATGCCAAATTTGAATTTCAATAATCGTTTACAATATTTAATTGCTTATCCGCATGGGTGTGTAGAGCAAACAACGTCGTCCGTTTTTCCACAATTGTATTTGTCCGATGTTTGCGATATAGATGCGAACCGCTTGGCAATGATTCAAAAAAATGTTACAGCAGGAATCAACAGATTGTCTGGATTTCAATTGCCAAGTGGCGGTCTTTCCTATTGGCAAGGGCAGTCCAATCCAGACGATTGGGGCACGTCCTATGCAGGACACTTTTTGATAGAAGCTGAAAAGAAAGGTTATGTATTGCCTCTAAATTTCAAACAAAAATGGATTTCGTTCCAACAAAAAACGGCTAAAAATTGGCGGTTTGAGTCGAGTTTTGAAAACGATTTGGCACAAGCCTATCGCTTATATACTTTGGCGTTGTCTGGTAATCCTGATTTAGCGTCTATGAACAGACTTCGAGAAACCAACAACATTTCCAACGAAGCCAAACTTCGACTTGCGGCCACCTATACCTTGGCAGGACAAAAAGCCGCAGGCAATGCCTTATTGTTGAAAAGTCAAATAGAGCCAAACGAAAATCCCCATCAGGTTTACAATTACTATGGTTCGGCAGAACGGAATGCTGCTATGACTTTGGAATCCCTAATCCTTTTAGGACAGCAACAAAAATCCTTTATAATGGCACAAAAATTAGCAAAAAAAATGACTACTAACGAATGGATGAGTACCCAAACAACGGCTTATTGTTTGTATGCCATGTCAAAATTTGCACAAGTCAATGGAGGCAAAGGTATCCAAATGGCATGGACAAAAAATGGCAAATCCGATCGCATTTATACGACCAAAGCTACTGCAAATAGAGACCTTGAGGTTACCTCTGGCAATAACAGTATGGTTGTCAAAAACAACCATAATAACACCGTTTATGTTCGAGTAATGCAATCGGGTATTTTGCCTATTGGGCAGGAACAAACCGCAATGAATAACTTAGTTGCTCAAGTTGTATTTAAAAACAGAAAAGGGGAAAAACTTCAAATGGCAAAAATCAACCAAGGAACAGAGCTCATTGCAGAGGTACAAATTACCAATTTGCAAAACGAGATGGTGTCCAATATGGCGTTGTCTCAAATTTTACCTTCAGGTTTTGAAATAGTAAACACCCGTTATACCGATTTTGGCGAAGCAACTCATAATGTGGCCGATTATATAGACATTAGAGATGACAGAACCCATTTTTATTTTGCTCTCAAATCCCGTGAAACCAAAACTTTTAAAATCCTTTTGAATGCCTCATATTTGGGCACTTATTATTTGCCAGGCTTACAATGCGAGGCCATGTATGACCATAGTGTATTGGCCAGAACAAAAGGATTTTGGGTTACAATTGTAAAATAAATGTGTTATAATACCAAATACACAACAAACCTCAAAGAATTTCAAAATCTTTGAGGTTTTTTTTGCTGCCAAAAAAAAATCTCAAGTGTGGGAACACACACGAGGTTTTTAGACGGCCATTTATTGGCTCTACAAACGGGCTACTAGCTGGTTTTTTTGAATTGTGCGGTTTTCAAAAACTGACGCAATTTTTTACATGGATGAAACAAAATACGGCTTTTTTTGATGGCATTTGCTGTTACTTCTCCCGAAGTTATTTTGCCTTAGGATAAGATTTTTCGTATTTTATACCATGCAAATATACACCATGACATCGATTTGTGTTTATAATATTACGATATTCGGTCTTCCAAGTATATTATTTCGTTTGCAAAATTACTCGTTATTGTTGGAATATTTGCGGGATCAACAGCTATACACTGAACAATAAGTGGATTAGTATCAAAAAACCATTTATGATCTGATTGTATTACTTCATAAATAGCATCTTCAATAATATTCTCTGTATAAGGATAACTATTTAAATCTGATTCAAAAACCCTAATCAATAACATTCATTTTGATAATTGAACTGATTTATTTCTAAAAATTTTTGTTCGAAAGTAAACCATGCAACTTTGGATAAAATCATTATTTTCATATTTTTCATCCATTTTTATAATCAAAAATTGCTAAAATAAATTTTGTGTTATTCATGTTTTTCTATATTTTATATTTTCAAAATCGTCTCTTTTCAATATTGCATCTATCACACAAGCCTCTTCGTAGATCAAACCATTCAATGTTTTGTACACTGAGCTTCTAGCTTAGAGTTTGAGTGCTGAATGCTTGGACTACGCTAAGGTTCGAGCTGGAAGCTCGAGGTACAATAGTCCTCCTCTTTCAATGCTGCATCTATCACACAAGCTTCTTCATAGCTCAAACCATACAATTGAAAATGCTTCGCCAGTTCGCTTACAGCTCGTGTCATCGAACACCTATTAAAATAAACACTTGGTGAGATAAATGATAAACCATTACATCTATTTGATGCTCCAAATGGCTGGTGTTGTGGGCGGTTTTTTGCTTTATAAGATTTGATTATTTTTTATACATTTCAATATTAATGGCTTTTAAAAGTTGTTCTTCACTTGGTAAATACAATTCATATTTACTGGCTATGATATTATTTTCATTTTCTGGTAAGCTAAATTTTACCAACAAATCATTTTTATCGGCACATAATAGTATGCCAATGCTTTTATTTTCGTGTTTGAGTTTTTCTACTCTATCAAAATAATTGACATACATTTGGAGTTGACCAATGTCTTGGTGGGTAATTTTATGCGTTTTGATTTCGATGATGACGAAACATTGCAAAATTCGATTATAGAATACTAAATCTACAAAAAACTCATCGTCTTCGAGCAAGATTCTTTTTTGGCGTGCTACAAATGAAAATCCGTTGCCTAATTCTAATAAAAATTCTTGTAAATGCGTGATAATGGCACCTTCAAGGTCTTTTTCGTAGTAAGCACTTTCTCTGCGAAGTCCTAAAAATTCTAATGTCATTGGGTCTTTTATAATTTCTTTGGCTTCGCTGGGTAACTTATCGCCTTTGGCTACTGCCAACACACTTTCTTTATCGTTGCTTAATAATAAACGTTCGTATAAATGGCTATTGATTTGACGTTCTAATTGTCTTGAAGTCCAATGATTTTTTACACTTTCATAAATATAAAATGTACGTTTATCCTCGTCTTCTAATCTGATAAGTAAGCGATATTGAGACCAGCTCAATTGTGAACGCAGTGCGTTCACAATTGGAAAAGTTTTGTAAAACTGAATAGATTGATACAATTGTCGCGTGCTAAATCCACTGCCGTAAATAGGCGTAAGGTTTTGGCTCAAATACTTGACTATATATTTTCCGTATTCGGCGCGCTCTTTGCCCTGTTGTTCGTCTTCAAAAATATATCTGCCAATGTGCCAATACAATTGCACACGATGAAAGTCAACAGAGCGAATGGCGTTATCCTTTGCTTCCTCTATTAAGGAAACAATTTTTTGAAGCAAATCATTGTTTTCTATCTTTGCCATAATTTTTATATTTTATATTTATCAAAATCTTCTCTTTTCAATGCTGCATCTATCACACAAGCCTCTTCGTAGATCAAACCATTCAATGTTTTGTACACTGAGCTTCTAGCTTAGAGTTTGAGTGCTGAATGCTTGGACTACGCTAAGGTTCGAGCTGGAAGCTCGAAGTACGGTAGTCCTCCTCTTTCAATGCTACATCTATCACACAAGCTTCTTCATAGCTCAAACCATACAATGTTTTGTACTCTGAGCTTCTAGCTTAGAGTTCGAGTGCTGGATGCTTGGACTACACTAAGGTTCGAGCTGGAAGCTCGAAGTACGGTAGTCCTCCTCTTTCAATGCTACATCTATCACACAAGCTTCTTCATAGCTCAAACCATACAATTGAAAATGCTTCGCCAGTTCGCTTACAGCTCGTGTCATCGAACACCTATTAAAATAAACACTTGGTGAGATAAATGATAAACCATTACATCTATTTGATGCTCCAAATGGCTGGTATCATGGGCGGTTTTTTGCCTTCGAGGATTTGATTATTATTCATTTAGTTTTTTTATTTCTTTATCAAAATCGCTTTCAAACAATTGGTCTTGAATAATTCTATATTTTTCAAATTCACTTTCGGCATGGGCTTTTGCATTTCCGCTGTTACACTACCTGCATTTTGTAGTATGCTTCTGTCTGTGGCTTCTATAAATTTGTTTAACCTATTTTCCCAATCTTCCATAGTCATGGGTATTTGTCTTAAAGCCATACTTTCGGCAATATCTAAATAAGCAGAAACCAAACGTTGCAATTGTTGCATTTCATTTTCTGTTAAATAATTTTTGGCAACTGAAACATCAAATTTTTGAATTTTTCCTTTGGGTGCGTCTTTCCAGGTGGTTAAACCCATATTTTCAGTTTCATGATTAGCTCTATCAAAAATGACTTCTGCTGCTGTTTGTCCGTGAATAGCCCAATGCAATTTGTTTTGAACTGTTGCAAAAAAACGTTTGGTGCTTTCAGCACTCAGGTCATAATCTATGGCTGTTGCATAAATATCCGTAATTTTTTGATAGAATTTTCGTTCGCTCAATCGGATTTCTCTGATGCGTTGCAATTGCTCTTCAAAATACTTTTTGCCCAGAATAGTGCCATCGTTTTTCAATCGTTCGTCATCCATGGCAAATCCTTTGATGGTAAACTCTTGTACAATTTGAGTTGCCCATTTACGAAATTGAACGGCACGCTGTGAATTTACTTTATATCCAACTGCAATGATGGCAGATAAGCTGTAGTGTTTGGTGTTATAATTTTTACCATCATTTGCAGTTATCCGAAAATTACGGATAACTGAATCTTGTTGTAATTCGTTGTCAATGAATATTTTTTGAAGATGATCGTTAATGGTTCTTACGTTTACATTATATAGCTCTCCCATCATTTTTTGTGATAACCAAATGTTGTCCTCTTGATAAATAGCATTTACACCACCATCGCCAGTAGCTGCAATAAATGTTAAATATTCTACCGATGAAGAACGTATTATATTTTTATTGTTTTCTGCCATAATTTTTACATTTTATACTTTTCAAAATCTTCTCTTTTCAATGCTGCATCTATCACACAAGCCTCTTCGTAGATCAAACCCATTCAATGTTTTGTACACTGAGCTTCTAGCTTAGAGTTTGAGTGCTGAATGCTTGGACTACGCTAAGGTTCGAGCTGGAAGCTCGAAGTACGGTAGTCCTCCTCTTTCAATGCTACATCTATCACACAAGCCTCTTCGTAGCTCAAGCCATACAATTGAAAATGCTTCGCCAGTTCGCTAACAGCTCGTGTCATCGAACACCTATTAAAATAAACACTTGGTGAGATAAATAATACACCATTACATCTATTTTGTATTCTAAATGGCTGATGTCTTGGGCGGTTTTTTGCACTCTGAGCATCTAGTCAGGTTCGGTGTTTTGTACTCTGAGCTTCTAGCTTAGAGTTTGTGTGCTAGATGCTTTGACTACACTATGCTTCGAGCTGGAAGCTCGAGGTACGATAGTCCTCCTCTTTCAAACCATTGTCTATCACACAAGCCTCTTCATAGCTCAAACCATACAAATGATAGACCATTACATCTATTTGATGCTCCAATCCTGTTGTATCCTTATCGTTTTCATCTTCTTTTTTTCCAAACTTTTTAATTTCTAAAATCTCATTTACCAAAGTGATGAAGGGTTGTTGAGAAGCTGAATTTGAAATTTTGATTGGAAGTTGTTTCATATGATTAGGATAAAAATGCGTTCCATCATATAAAAGTTCATTTACATAAAATTTAATTATTTTAGAATTTAATATTCCTTGTAAATATTGATAACTATATTTTTTAGAATTATTTATTTTATCTTTTGTAATTGTTCTTCTTATTGTTTGATAATTAACATTTTCAAATAAGTGCCAAAGTGTTAAATTAACAACAGAATCATTACAATAAAAACCTTTGTTGTCATAAATGAAACGTAATTTACCAATATCACTTAATGTTCTGATGCCAACAAGTTTCTCATATTCAAATAATTCTTTAAACATTGGATTATAAATTTCATCTGGTTGATAATTCAAATATGAATATTTATTTACTAACCAATAACCCATATCTTTACCTTCAAAATACTTTTTAAAATTTCCTTTTACATTTTCTTCAAAAATATAATCTTCTTTTTTTAGACCTAATTTTTCACTGCTTGGTCTTAATCCATAATTTACAGAACATATATCATCAACTCTTAATGTATCAATTTCTAATTTATTGATTAAATTTACCTTATCTAAAGTTAAATTAATTCTGAAATTATTTTCTTCTAATTCATTAAAAATATTTTGTTTTAAAAATTGATATTCTTTGTTTTCAAATTTATGATTATCTTCTTTTGTATTTATATCAATTATTTTTAAAGTATTCTCAACAGTTTTATTTTTTTGTAAATGAAAAATACACGTTCTAACTGTTGCCGTTTCAAACACATCAAAATTAAAATTAATGATTTCAATAATTCTGTTTTCTAAAAACAACTGCCTTAATTTTAATCCATAACCTTGTGATAAAAATTTATTAGAGGTAATGAAATTTAATAATCCTTTTTCTTTTAATAAATTTAAACTTGATTCATAAAATAATACATATAAATCATATTTTTGATAAGCTGTTTTAAATTTACTTATGTTATCTTTTATGCTTTTATCAATTTTTTCAACATTCACATAAGGCGGATTCCCAATCACCACATCAAAACCCTCTTTCACTTTCGGGAAAAAGTATTTGGTTTCAAAAAAACCTACTGCTTTTTCTTTAAAGAGGTTTTGGTAGCTTTCCCATAGTTTTACGCTGTCTTTTAGTTTTGCAAAATCGCGTGAAGAAGCAATCAATCGTTTTTTTTCTTCTATTTTTTCTTTAATTAATGTTATAATTTCCTGTTTTTTGGTTTTCTTTTCTTCAGGTGTGTGTAGCGTAAAATAGTCGTGTGCTAGGTTTTCAAAAGTTTCAAAAAACAGGTCTTGGTCGGCAAAAAGCCCTGTTTGGTCGGCTTTGTCTTCTTGTGGTGGGGCAATTAGGGTGTTGGCAGCTACCAATTTAAAGTCCATATTGGGCAAGGGTTCTATGCCAAAATTGGGTTGGTCTTCTTTTTTGTTTTGCTCTACCAAAAGCGAAATAAAAAACCGCAGTTTAGAAATTTGTATCGCAATAGGTTGTATATCAACACCATAAATACAGTTTTCTATGATGTACAACTTGCGTGCATAATCGTCAAAAATATATTCGTTGTTGAAAATTTTTTCTAAACTCTGCAACCGCTCTTCTACTGCTTCCAAAGCTTTTTGTCGCACTTGTACGTCGCTCAATCCTTGTATGCTTTTTTTGTCCCTTTCTAATTCTACTATTTTTTCACCAATAACTTTTTCTTTCATTATTTGTTTCAAATGCTCATTTTTGGGGTCTAGTATGGTCATTAGCTGTACCATTTTGTGCAACACACCCATCGGATAAGCTCCTGAGCCACAAGCTGGATCTAAAATTTTGCAGTTGAAAAGTGCCTGAACGTACTCCGAGCTTCTAGCTCGGAGTGTATCACTCATCTGCTCATGACTTGTTATACTAAACAACTCTAAAACTGTACTTTGAAATTCTTTCGAGCTAGAAGCTCGAAGTACAGTTTGTTCTTGGCTAGAAGCTCGAAATACAGTTATTTTTGCTTTACTAGGGTTTTCTCTAATATAATATCTAATAGCGTTAAAAGATTCTCTATTGCGAACGATGTGATCATAAGATTCCGTCATCCATAATTGCCCAGACAAACCTTCTCTTTTATTGATTTCATTGGCAGTAAATGATTTCCAAGAATGTAAAATATCTCCCAAATAATGTTCACCGATTGGTTTTACTAATACATGAACATGATTTGACATTACTACCCATTCGTCTAAAATATATCTTTCGTTATTGAAATGTAATAATGCGTTTGCAACTATATCTGCATTTTCTTTTTTATTCATCAAACATTTTCCATAACCCGAATTTAATAATCTCTCAGTGTTTTCATGAAAAAGTTTGTTATACATGATCCAATCTTCTTTTGTAAATTCTTTTTTGTTTTTATGATTTTTATCCCAAATTTCTCTTTCTCTTCTGATTTCTTCTTTTTTCTCTTCTGGTATTGAGTCAGCTAATCGAAATGTTACAAAATACCATACATTTTCTTGTTGCCAGTGTGGAAGTTTCTTTTTATGAATAATTATTTCATTATTTGGGTCGAAATATCCATCGGTGATAAAGTGTGCTTCGTGCTGGTTGTACTCGGAGCTTCTTGCACCAAGTTTTTCTTCGTGCTGGTTGTACTTGGAGCTAGAAGGTCCAAGTTTTTTTTCGAGCTGGAAGCTCGAAGTACACTTGATGCTCGAAGACACATAGGCTTTTAAACTTTCATCTACCATATAATTTACAATCTCTCTTGGAGTATAGAAAGAACCTGTTTGTTTACGGGCAGTTGCCTTGGTTTCTGGATTAAAACTTGCCAAAAGGTTTTCAAAAACTTTACCTAGCAATTCGGGGTCTAGTGCTACATCAACCTCTAAAGGAGTGTTTTCTTCTACGGTAAATTTATAATTGTTCAATAAATCAATAATTCCCAATATAGTTTGATTTTGCCATTTCTTTTTTTCTTTGGCATCATCGGCAAAATGGTGGCTTAAATCTATTTCTTTTTTTTCTCCAAAGAATAAAAAGTTTGGAAATTGGGGTTGTTTTTTTTCGTTTTTGGTAAAACCATCCGTAAAAATATTATTTTCTCTATCATCTAAACAGTCAAACAAACCACCGTTTAGAAAAGGGATTTTCATAAAAATATTATTGATAACATCATTGCTATTGATAAATTCGTTTTCGTAACGATAAATAAGCGGGTCGCCTTGCTGGGCTTTGTTTCTTTTTTTGCCGTCAATCCATTTTCTATTTTCTGTTGGTACATTTAACGTAGCAAAAAACAGGTTTTGTAAAATAGCTTTGTAATAAATGTTTTTATCTGCGTGTTCCTCAAAATTTTTGAGTATATTTTTCAGTTCATTTGTTTCAAAAAGTTTGTGAGTTATCAAACTTTTTTCTTTCATAAACCATACAAAAAGCATACGAGAAATAAACCGAATCAAAGATTCAGATAAGTATTTGTCTGCTTCTTCTTGGTTATCATTTGGAAAAACAACATTGTCCTTGGCATACAAATACCATTTAAAAAGTTCTTGGTAAAACTTGTTGTTCAGTTCTTTTGTATTGAGTTTCTCTTGCCAATATTTATATAATTCTTCAAAAGTTTTGGCATTGTGTTTGGCTAATTCTTTTAAAATATCAAGGTGGGCACGGTGCGTATTATTTATTTCAATATCTTTCAGCATGGCTACTTTTTGGCCAATTTTATCTCCTTCTTTGTCTTTTCTAAGGTATTTTAGGCGTTCTGCATTGGCAAAAGTAATTTTATCGGCATACCTAAATACTACTACCACTGGAATTTGGCTATAAGCTCTATTGATTTGTCGGGTAATTTCGGCTAAATCAGAGCGTGTGGGGTTGGATTTTGTTAGCTCCACACCAAAAAGCAAAATACCAACATATTTATCTTCATTTAATTCGGCTTGAGTAATTGTAGTTTCTTTACCATCAAAAATACCATCTGTTACAATACCAAAAGGGTAAATAGCAGAGATTATTTCGTTGCATTTTTTGTCTCCAATGATATTTTCAGGTTCGGTTTGTAAATCGGAAATAACATTAAATGGTACCTTCAATTTTTCAAAAAATGATTGTACAGCATCAATAAATGGTTTGGTTTTAAAATCGTGTAATAGGTTCATATATTATATATTTTTTAATTCTTTTTCTAGTTCTTAAATTGTATTTCAGTGTTTTCAATTTGTCCAACAGGTTGCTGGACTAATTTGGCATTCAAATTTACAGCTGCTTGCTGTAAAATTATATTAGACTGAAAATCATTATCTTGCAATTGTCCACTAGCTTGGTGGACTAATTGTGAATTCTTATAAAATAAATAAGATCTTCGCATTACATACAAGTTAGATTGAGAAAAACCACTAACTCCCCAATACAACATAATCATCTGTTCGTTTACAGACAAAGAAGCTTTGATTTGTGCGGTACGAATTTTATTTTTTAAATCCGAAATCCAGTTTTTATAATTGCTGTCTAAATTCATTATTTATATATTTTTCAATTCGTTTTCAATAAAGGCTATCAATTGTTCTTTTGGAGGCAATTGTACTAGATAGTTGCTCACAAAAAGTTTTTCTTCCATGCCAGCAAGGGCATATTCTACCATTTTATTTCCTTTTTTGGTGCAAAGTAAAATGCCAATAGTCGGGTTGTCATCTGTTTGTTTAATGGTATCATTATAGCAAGCCACATAACTATTGAGTTGCGAAAGATGTTCGTGTTTGAATGTATCCACTTTCAATTCAATAAGAATATGGCATTTTAATAATCTATGATAAAAAACCAAATCTATAAAATAATATTCGTCATCGATCAAAATTCTTTTTTGTCGGGCTTCAAAACAAAATCCGTTTCCAAGTTCTAAAATAAATTTTTCAAGATGGTTGATTAAAGCCTCTTCCAATTGATTCTCTTGAATCAGATGTGCATTAGGCAGGTTTAAAAAATCAAAGAAATAAATGGACTTTATAGCATCATTGGTGGTTTCTGGAATTATTTTATTTTGCAATTCTTTGAAAGCTAAATCGGTATTTGCAGACAAGCCTACCCTTTCATAAGTTAAAGTTGCAATTTGACGTTCTAATTCACGAACAGAAAGCGTATTTTTGATGATGGATAACTCGTAAAATTTGCGTTTGGTTGGTTCTTTTATTTTGATTAATTCAACAAAATGAGTATATGATATTTGAGTAAAAATTTGTTTGTAGTAACTATTTTTAGTAGTAATGGACTCAAATTTTACCTCATTTTTAGCACTTATTTCATTTAAAACCAATTCGTCAGTCAGTGCCTGACTTATTTTATTTTCAATGATTAACGGAACATTACTGAAAATGTCAGTCAATGACTGACTTATTTCAGGATAAATTTGAAAAAAGGTTCTACATTGCTTCAAATTAGTTTCTCCAAGTCCTTTGATTTTTAATGACTTCGCTATTTCTTTCAAAAGTTGTGTACCATATTTTGCCCTGTCTTCGCCATTTTGTTCAAATATTACAATATAATATCCAATCAGCCAATTCCTTAGCGTGATGTGACTATTTACCGCTTTTACCGCATTTTGCTGTAAAGCTAGGTGGGTTTGGTCGATTTGATTGATAAGAGTTGTGAAATTCATAACTAACTAATGATTAACCAAGTGATTAAATCAAAATTATCAAAATTGTATTTTTCAGAAATAGTGCCTTCGGTCTTGATTTTTCCTAAAGTTAGTTTTGGATTGTTCTTTAATTGATTGATTAAATCTAATCCAGCTTTGGAAATAACTTCTTTTTTAGTACCATCTTCCATCTCAATTTCTGTTTTGGCTTGATTTTTAATCCAAATTTTCAAGGCATTACTAAAATTTTCAATAGCTTTGGTATCGCCACTTTCAATTTTTGGGTCTATTGTTCTTGGTAAGGTATAGTTTTTATTGAGTTGTTCCAATATTACTTTTTGATTATTAGAAATTTGATTGCCTTGCAAATCAATGTATAGCAACTCATAAGAGAGATAACTCGTTTCGGGATTGTATTTTTTTTGTGCAGGATAGCCCAAAAGTGAAATAATACCAGGTTGCATTTCGGGATTATGCTCTATTTTGATTCCAGAGAAAACACCATTGGGCATATTTTCAAATTCTTTTTTCTTTTGATTCAAAATGTTTTGCAATAACTGACGGTAATTATCAAAAGAAAAATCATCAAAACCTAACGTTTGTTCGCCATCAATATCTTGCATAGTGGTTTCCATTTGGCGTAGCATATTCGCATTTTGTTGGTCTTCTAGTTTCCTTGCTTCGGCTAATTCATTAAAATCGTCTGTAAATTCATTAATTACTTCAGAACCAGCCACTTTCATGATTGCCATTCTTTTTTCGACCCTAGATTTTAATTTGATGTAGCCATCAATATCTTTTGCGGGCCAAAAATTAATGGTTTGAATTTCATTATTTGGCGACCCAATACGATCAATACGACCCACACGCTGAATGACACGAACAGGATTCCAATGAATATCATAATTAATTACCATATCCGCATCTTGCAAGTTTTGTCCTTCGCTCAACACATCGGTAGTAATCAAAATATCAATTGGATTTTTTAATTTTTCAACTGCTTTTGGTTCGTTTTCTTGAATGTATTTTTGCCATTCGGTGTAACAATCTTCATCTGATAAAATTTTTGATGAAGGTTCAAAATTTGTCCAGTTTTTTTCTTTGAATAATTTGGTATAAGGAGCAAAACGCTCTAAAACAGTTTCGTGTTTTTTACTCGATTTTGTTTCGTTCCAAACTTTATTTTCGTCTCCAGCCACCATCGCAAAGTTGGAAAAACCTCTTTGTTTCAATTGATTAAAAAGGTATTCCACCGTATCTTTATAGGCAGAGAAAATAACGATTTTTTTATTGCTGTTTTTTTGTTTTTCTATGATGATTTTTAAAAGCTCTTCCAGTTTTGTATCTATTGAAGTTATTTCTTTTTCTTTATTAAAATTATTTTCAAATTCTAATAAAGCTCTTCGAATGTTGCCTAAAATAATTTTATCTTTATTTATAGCTTTTTTAAATTCATCAAGATTATCAGCTTCATCAATAGATTTTAGACTTATTTTCGTTTTTTTGCCTAAAGAAAGACTTTCTAATAATTGGAATTCCTCTTCGTCTTGTTCTGTTAGTACATCATTAATAAATTCTACTTCGTCTATAACAATAGTTTGTTTTTGTTTGAGTTCTTGGAACTGATTTATTTTTTTAATAGCATTGTCATGATGATTGTAAATTCTGTCCACCGTAATTTGAAAAGAAGACCAAGAACTTTCCAATCGTTTTAGCATTAAAATCAGCATCATTTTTACAAGAAAATGTTCGCGTTGCATATCGTCTTTTAAAACTTCATCTTTTTTAGCTTTTTCTTTTTTAGCTTTTCTTTCTGCTTTCTCTTTAGCAATTTGTTCTCTTTCCGCTTTTGAAAAAGTGTAGGTTACCGGTAAATAAGCCGATAAATTCAAATCCATATTGTCCATTAACTCTGCAAAATTTTCCACATCGCCAAATTGAAGCGGCGTTTTGAAAATATTAATCGGTTTTTTGTGTGTTGGAAATGAAAGCGTAGTATCAAAAGTTGATTTCACATTTTTTCGAGTTCTTGCTACTAGCAAATGGTCAGTTAATCTAAAAAAAGCACTGTCTTTTATTTTGTTATGAAAATCAGATAGTTTTGCACCAGATTCTGTACTCCATTTATTAAAAACGGTTTGAATTTCTCTAAAAGTACTTTCGATATTGTTTACATCTAAACTATCTTTAAAGCCTGAATTTTCTCCTTTGGTCATCAATTTGAATTGATTTCTAATGTCTTTAAACGAATTATTAATAGGTGTAGCGGAAAGCAAAAGCACCTTGATATCACCTTTGGATTTTTGGAGAATTTCTTCCACTAAATACTTGTATCGGCTGGATTTATCGTTTCTTAAGTTGTGGCTTTCGTCAATGACCAACAATTTCGATTTGTCATTTAATAAATATTGCAAAAAGTTATCGCTGAAACCCCCATCTCTTAGATCGGTATGATATTTTACATCAAAATCTAATTTATCGTCTTCAAAAATGGAATCGCTTTTTTTGATATATTGTTTCCAGTTTTGTTCTAATTTTTTGGGGCATAGCAACAACACATCTGCCTTGTGTTGAAATGACTTCATGACCGCCAAAGCACTCCATGTTTTTCCTAAACCCACCGCATCAGCTAGAATAGCACCGTTGTATTTATTCAACATTCGGATTAAACTACGAACACCGCCTTTTTGAAAATCATAGAGTTTATTGAAAATAATAGTATCTTCAAGTTTTATCAACTGTTTTTCCACTTCGGGATTGTCTTGTTCTTTATGAAATAATTCAAACAAGATTTTATAATAAATTTGCTCTGGAGAATATATTTCAAAGAGTTTTGATATTTCGTCTATTAAATATTGTTTAAAATCTTTTTGCGTAAGTTTACCATTTTCATTTATCAATGTTTTTTTGGAATGAGCTTGAGGTCTATTCCATAAATCATTGAACCAATCTACCATTTCTTTGTATTGGTTGTTATTGCCTGTTTCGGCAATATTTAATTCTACATTACTTGTAGTTTTCTGACCAATTCCAGCTTCAGTTAAATTGGAACTTCCTGAGATGAAATAATGATTTCTATCATCGTTTTTAGCTGTTTTTAAATACAACTTGGCATGACAAAAATTAGGCTCAAGCGTTTTTACATTCACTTTTTTTAGGTCTAAAAAAGCTACAGCTTCTTTTGCTAATCTGTTTAACTGAAATGAAGTGTCAATATCGATGCGCTCATTGAGCAAATCAAGTGCTTTTACTTTTTTATCAAAGTTTACAATATCACCCAATACAAAACGATAATTTTCTATTTTATCGTTAGTGCATTCTGATAAAAATGCCAATGCTCCAATAGTAAAATATCCTGTAACAACGTCTAGTGTCCCCTCTTCATTGTATTTAGTAATCCATTCGTGGACTTTGAGTTTCTGGTTTTCGTTGTCTAAAATCATCTGTTTTGTAATTGAATTAAATATTTTTCAAAAGTAGTAAAATGTTGGGTTTATTACATGCTATTTAGAGTAAATTATTAGGTTCATTTACAATAATTTATCTCAAATTATACCAAAAAAGTATTCATTAACAATAAAAAATTAGCTGGTTCTTATTTTTACCAATCTATATATGCCCATTTGATAAGATGTATTTTCTATGCAATTACTTTTCCAAATTGCCAAATCAAAATTATAAAAAATAATGACTTTACCAAAAGCCAAGCTTTATTTCTTTTGAAAAAATAGCGTAAAAACAAAATTTTATTGTTTTATTTTCTTATATTATTTAATCTAATTTTACATAAAATACAGATGTGAAAATAACAAATCACGCTTGTCTATCCAACAAAATACTTTTGGCTATTTTGGAGTTCCTTTTGGTACATACATCTTGTTTTGTGGTTTGTATTAATGTTATTTCATCTTTTTTGTGGTTTGTTACAAAAAAACAAGCAAATTGAGATGGTTTTATACAAAAGTTTTATATTTTTGCAGTATCAATTCGTCGTCGAATAGCGGGAACTATTTGAGGTTTTTAGACGTATTTATTGGCTCAACAAACGGGTTACTAGCTGGTTTTTTGAGCTTTTTTTATGCTTTTTGAATGTTATTTCTGCCTGTTTTTTTTGATATTGTTATACCAAATATATTTATAAAATAGTCCAAAGATGCGTAGTTAT
>NZ_MUGT01000033.1 GCF_002217205.1 Flavobacterium branchiophilum NBRC 15030 = ATCC 35035
CTTAATTTCTTAATGTTTAAAATTATATTTTAAGCTTCTTGTTCTAGTTTAATCCAATCATATCCTTTTTCTTCTAATTCTAAAGCAAGGTCGGCACCGCCTGATTTTACAATTTTTCCATTCATTAAAACATGAACAAAATCGGGAACGATATAGTCTAGCAAGCGTTGGTAGTGCGTAATTACTAAAACCGCATTGTTTTCGGTTTTTAATTTGTTTACACCATTGGCAACTATTCGGAGTGCGTCAATGTCTAGTCCTGAATCGGTTTCGTCTAGGATTGCGATTTTGGGTTCCAACATGGCCATTTGGAAGATTTCATTTCGTTTTTTTTCGCCTCCAGAAAAACCTTCATTTAGCGAACGTGACAAGAATTTGCGATCCATTTCTAACAATTCGGATTTCTCACGAATCAATTTCAACATTTCATTGGCAGGCATATCTTCCAAACCATGAGCTTTTCGTTTTTCGTTAATCGCAGTTTTGATGAAATTCGTTACCGAAACCCCTGGAATTTCTACAGGATATTGAAAAGACAAAAACACCCCTTTATGAGCTCTTTCTTCGGGAGCCAATTCGGAAATTTCTTCACCATCAAGAAAGATTTCACCTTCGGTAACTTCATAATTTTCGTTTCCAGCAACTATGGCTGAAAGGGTACTTTTTCCGGCACCATTTGGTCCCATTATGGCATGAACTTCTCCAGCCTTAATTTCGAGGTTGATTCCTTTTAAAATTTCTTTGTCGCCAATGGAGGCGTGCAGGTTTTTTATTTGTAGCATATTTATTTTTTTTATTCGTAATGTCCTTTTAGGGACAATATATCTAATATTTCAATCGTGTTTTCTTCTGTAACTTTATATATAATTCGGTGTTCTTGATTAATTCGTCTTGACCATTTTCCTGAAAGTTGGTGTTTTAAAGGTTCTGGTTTTCCAATGCCTTCATAAGGGTGTAATTGAATATCTTCTATTAAAGAATAAATTTTTTTCAAAATTCCTTTATTTCCAGATTTAATCCAAAAATCTAAATCTAATTTTGCCTTATCTGAAAAATCTATTTGCATAATTCTTTTAATTCCTCCATTGTCATCCGAACCCCTCGCCCTTCCTTAATGCTTTTTTCTGCCTCCAAAATTTCTTTTACAAATTCAGGATTGTATGGCTTCTCTTTTTTTTCAATTTCAAAACCCAAAGATTTTGCCAAGGATTTAAAAACCGCTAAATCTTTTTTCTTTACATTTTTTAATACTAGTTCCATGATTCGTTTTTTCTAAATTATTATTTAAAAATAATGCCCTTTCAGAGAAATGATGTTTAAAATTTCAATTGTATTTTCATCAATAATTTGGTAAATAATTCTATGCTCAAAATCAATACGTCTTGACCAATAACCTGACAATTCATGTTTTAAAGCTTCTGGTTTTCCAATACCTTCATAAGGGTTTTGTTGAATTGATTTTATTAATTCTGCTATTTTTTTTAAAATGGATTTGTTACCAGATTTTGACCAAAATTCTAAATCTCTTTCTGCTTTTTTTGAATATCTTACTTCCATAAACTATCCAATTCTTCCATTGAAATTTTCACATAATTCCCTTCTCGTACTTCTTTTGCTGCCTCCAAAATTTCTTTTACAAATTCAGGATTGTATGGCTTCTCTTTTTTTTCAATTTCAAAACCCAAAGATTTTGCCAAGGATTTAAAAACCGCTAAATCTTTTTTCTTTACATTTTTTAATACTAATTCCATAGTTCTAAAAGTTTAAATTGTTAAACCTCATAAATTATTACATCTACTTCCTCTATCCTTTTTAATTTTTTATCAGAAGTTAAAAATGGTATGTCATAATATTTTGCAATAGCCAGAATAATACTATCCGGTAATTTCAAATGGTATTTTTTTCTTAAAAAAATGATTTGCTTTTTTATAGAATCATTATAGTTATAAATTGCAAATTGACTCAAAATTTCTTCAATAATTAATTCCTCATTTTTTGTAATATTTTTAAACGAAAGCAACTCTAATTCAGAAATAAATGTAATACAAACATCTTTTCCTTGAAGATATTCAATCACTCTTTCATCTCCTTGAGTTAAGTAAATAAAAATATTTGTATCTATTAAAATACTACCATTCATTTCTTAATTGTTCTTGAATTTTATTAGGATCTATATCTTTAAATGTAGAAATAACGCCACTATATTTTTTGGCATCAAAACCCTTTTTAGACTTATTTTGTCTGTCTTTCAAGAATTTATCAAAATCTTCCTTCTTTGAATTTTTATTTATAATCAATACCATATTTATATTTTTTAAAAAACAATAAATTACCCCACACTTCCTTCTAAACTTATTTCCAACAACTTTTGGGCTTCAACGGCAAATTCCATTGGCAATTTGTTCAACACTTCTTTACTAAATCCATTCACAATTAAAGCAATCGCTTTTTCTGTTGGAATACCACGTTGGTTGCAATAAAACACTTGATCTTCCCCAATTTTGCTGGTTGTGGCTTCGTGTTCCACTTTTGCGGAAGCATTTTTACTTTCTATATAAGGAAAGGTGTGCGCTCCACAATTATTTCCCATCAAAAGGGAATCACATTGCGAAAAATTACGTGCATTTTCTGCTCTTGCTCCAATTTGAACCAATCCTCTATAACTATTTTGCGATTTTCCTGCTGAAATTCCTTTGGATATAATGGTTGATTTGGTGTTTTTTCCCAAATGAATCATTTTGGTTCCGGTGTCGGCTTGCTGAAAATTATTGGTTACTGCAATGGAATAAAACTCTCCAATGGCATTATCGCCTTTCAACACTACTGATGGATATTTCCAAGTAACTGCCGAACCGGTTTCAACTTGTGTCCAAGAGATTTTAGCATTTTTCTCGCACAAACCTCTTTTGGTTACAAAATTATAAACACCACCTTTTCCTTCTTTGTTCCCTGGATACCAGTTTTGAACGGTTGAATATTTAATTTCTGCATCGTCCATGGCAATCAATTCCACTACTGCTGCGTGCAATTGGTTTTCATCACGGCTTGGCGCGGTACATCCTTCCAAATAGGACACATAACTGCCTTCATCGGCAATCAACAAAGTGCGTTCAAATTGTCCTGTCCCGCCTTGATTGATACGGAAATAGGTTGATAATTCCATCGGACATTTGACGCCTTTTGGGATGTAACAAAAACTTCCATCCGAAAATACAGCCGAATTCAAAGCCGCATAAAAATTATCTTTCATGGGTACAACAGTGCCTAAATGCTTGCGAACCAATTCAGGATGTTCTCTTATAGCTTCAGAAATGGAGCAAAAAATAATGCCTTTTTCATTTAGTGTTTTCTTAAAAGTGGTAGCCACAGAAACCGAATCCACGACAATATCGATTGCCACATTGTTCATTTTCTTTTGTTCGTCCACCGAAATTCCGAGTTTTTTATACATGGCCAACAATTCGGGATCCACATCTTCCAATTTCTTGTTAGGATCCGCTTTTTTGGGAGCAGAATAATACGAAATTGCCTGAAAATCAGGTTTTTCATAGCGCACATTTGCCCATTCTGGTTCGGTCATTTCTAGCCAAGCACGGAATGCCTCCAAACGCCATTCAGTCATCCATTCGGGCTCTTCTTTTTTCTTAGAAATAGCACGAACAATGTCTTCATTCAACCCAATAGGAAACGTCTCCGAGTCCAATTCGGTATAAAATCCGTATTCGTACTCCTTGTTTTCGAGTTCAATTTTTAAATCGTCTTCAGTATATTTGCTCATATCAGCCCCCTAGCCCCCAAGGGGGGAATTCCTATTAGGGGTAAATAGGATTTTTATTTTTTTAATGTAAATAATTAAGCACTCCAACAGCTCCCCCCTTCGGGGGTTGGGGGGCTTTTATAAAGAAAAACTCTCCCCACACCCGCAGGTTCTCTGGGCATTCGGATTGTTGAACACAAATCCTTTTCCGTTTAAACCGCCTGAAAATTCTAAAATCGTTCCTGCCAAATAGAGGAATGATTTTTTTTCAACGGCAATTTTTACGTTATTATCTTCAAAAACTTTGTCGTTTTCAGTTAATTCTTTGTCAAATTTCAATTCATAAGACAAGCCAGAGCAACCTCCGCTTTTTACGCCTACTCGAACATAATCTTTAGTAACATCAAAACCGTCTTCAGTCATCATATCAATGATTTTTTTGCTAGCAGTATCAGAAACTTTTATCATTTTAATTGATTTTAGATTTTTCCTTATTTTTAATTTGTCTAAATTAGCTGCAAATATATAACATTTTTAGCTTTTTAAAATGTTTTAAAGATATAAATAACAAATATTGATATAAAAATTATCAATAAAAATTGATGATAACTTGTTAATAATTATTTTACATACCCAAATAGCATTTCGCAAATTACTTATTATATTTACAAAAAATTTAAACATTTATATTTATGAAAAAAATTTACGCTTTAGCACTAATTTTATTTGCTTCCTTATCATTTGGACAAACTCTTTTGTATGAAAGTTTTGACTATAGTGCTCCAGGTAATATTGGGGGAAATACCACAACTACTTCTGATGCAGTTGGGGCAAATAATTGGCTTACACATAGTAATACAAGTGGAAATTCGGGCACTATTGATTTGGCTTCTGGGAGTTTATCTTATACAGGACTTATGGCACCCGTTGGGAACAAAGTTACCATTGTTGGAAATAATACAACGGTACCTAGAGATGTTAATAGAGCATTTACAACGACTACTACAGCCACAACTATTTACTATTCTCTTTTATTAAAAGTAGTTGATAACACACAATTAGCTGCAAGTGATGCTTACTTTTTTGGTATTGGTGGAGCTGCAGGAACAAGTGTTACTCCTTTGGGAGCTCGTTTAGGTATAAAATCATCTAATTCGGGTGCCAATTTTAGATTAAGCATTCAAAATAACTCTGGTGGTACTCCTACTTTTACAGAAAACGCTACGGATTTAACCTTTGGCACTACTTATTTAGTGGTTGTGAAATTTGACAAGGGAGTAACACCAAATGCGGCTTCGTTATGGGTAAATCCTACTGGATTGGGTGGAACCGAGCCTACTGCAAACGCTACTAACAACAGCGGTAATGCTTCTCTTTCGACGTTTGCTTCTGTGTATATTAGAAATGCTTCAGGGACACCAAAAGCAGAATTGGACGAAATCAGAGTTGGCGAAACATGGGCGGCTGTAACGGCTGTACCATTGGCTATAGACCAAAATAATATTGTAGGATTGGATATTTTCTCTAAAAATGGTGTTTTAACTGTTACTACACCAACTCTATCAGAAAAAGAAGTAGCCATATATGATTTGCTAGGAAAGCAAGTAAAAAACACCACAACACAAAACAACACCGTAAATGTTGCCGATTTGACAAGTGGAATTTATATTGTAAAAGTATCAGAAAATGGTCAATCTGCTACTAGAAAATTATTATTAAATTAACTTTTTTCAAACAATTACTTGCACTTATTTTGTTAAAAAAAGAATTTTATATTAAAAATCCCTATTTACTTCAACACAAATAGGGATTTTTTATGGTTTATATCAAACTCCTTGAAATTACAATACGCTGTATTTCGGAAGTGCCTTCGTAAATTTGAGTGATTTTGGCATCACGCATCATGCGTTCTACATGGTATTCGGCCACATAACCATTGCCCCCATGAATTTGAACGGCTTCGATAGTGGTATCCATGGCGGTTTGAGATGCAAATAGTTTTGCCATGGCACCAGATTGCGAAATGTCTTTACCAGCATCTTTTTCGGTAGCTGCTTTCAAACATAACAAACGGGCAGCCGCAATTTGTGTAGCCATGTCGGCTAATTTGAATGCAATGGCTTGATGTTTGAAAATTTCTTTGCCAAAAGCTTTGCGTTCTTGAGCATATTTTAATGCCAATTCATAAGCTCCTGTTGCAATGCCCAAAGCTTGTGATGCAATGCCAATGCGGCCTCCATTAAGCACGTTCATGGCAAAAGAAAAACCAAAACCATCAGCTCCAATACGGTTTTCTTTAGGTATTTTTACGTCTGTAAACAACAACGAGTGGGTATCGCTGCCTCGAATTCCCATTTTCTTTTCTTTAGGACCAATATCAAAACCTTCCCAACCTTTTTCTACAATAAATGCATTAATACCTTTGTGTCCTTTGTCTATATCTGTTTGTGCAATCACGATATAAACCGATGCCGAAGAACCATTTGTAATCCAATTTTTTGTTCCGTTTAACAAATAATAATCTCCTTTATCTATTGCAGTTGTTTTTTGAGATGTTGCATCGCTTCCCGCTTCTGGTTCCGACAAACAAAAAGCTCCAATTACATCACCTTTGGCCAATGGCGTTAGGTATTTCTGTTTTTGTGCTTCGCTGCCATATTTTTCGAGCCCTGCACAAACCAATGAATTGTTTACAGACATAATAACGGCTGCAGAGGCATCTACTTTTGCTATTTCAGTCATGGCCAATACATAGGATACGCTGTCTAATCCTGCTCCGCCATATTGTGGCGCTACCATCATGCCCATAAATCCTAATTCGGCCATCATTTTGACTTGTTCTGTCGGAAATTTTGACTGTTCATCTCTTTCAATAACGCCTGGTAACAATTCATTTTGAGCAAAATCTTTTGCTGCTTGTTGAATCATTAAATGCTCTTCGGTTAAATTAAAGTCCATAATTTGATATGATATTTACGATTTGTTTAAAAAATAATGTCAAAGATACAAATTTTTTGAAAATAATATATTTTTGAAATATTTATTTTGTGAATTAAGGTAACCTCTAAAAACTCAATATTTTGATTTTTTAAAAAACATAAAATATTGAATATAAACAAAATAAGGTTTTTAATTTTTCTGCAAATCGAGTTTTTAGAGGTGTCCTTAAAATCCCTCCAAAAAAAGAGCGACCAAATTATTATAAAATGCTAACTAAAAACGTTTTATAAACTCATGAATAGCATTGGTTTAACTCATTATCTATATTTTTTAGAGGTATTCGTTGATTACAATTCATTGCTCGGCTTTCAGGCGCAACGAAACCCTAGCTGTTGTGTGCAGTTTTTTTTACGGAGTTAATGTAGTATAACCAAAGTTTACATTGAAGTCCGAACACCAAACTACTACATATTTATATACCGTAAAGTCGGTATTTGCGGGTAAGTCGTATATGTAGTTTCCATTTAAGCCTTTTATATCTCCTAAATTTATAAATCCTCCATTCACATTTGATAGATTTGAAACCAAATAAATATCCAAATTTGGACCTGAATCTGATTTAAAGTTGGTAAAGTTTAGTTTAGTTTTTTCTTTGTTAATTGTTACATTTCCACTTGTTGGATGTGCTGACGATACAAAAGTTCCCTTAAAGGAAGCCATATTGTCAATTGGTGTATTAGTAACAGTTTCGTCATCTTTAGAGCACGAAACGAAAAATGTAGAAATAAGTACTAAGCATATTATCTTTGTCAAAGCATTTTTAATTGTTTTCATATTTTTTGAATAAAAAAGTCGCTCGAAATTTAAAATTTCACGCGACTTTTAAGTTTAATATTTATTTTTTATTTTACAATAGGACAATTTACAGTTGCTCCTGCTGGTGTGCTTGTAAAACCTGTTGCAGTTGCTAAATTTGTAACAGCATTGAAATTTACATTATCAATCACTCTTACACTCCAAAGTGGGCTATAACTTGCATCACTTGGAATAGTAGCTAAAACATTGTGAGTTTGGTTTGGATTTGCAGTTTCTGTTTTAAAACCAGATGCAGGACCTGCTACATTATCGTTGAACATAACATAAATTGGCGAAACAGGAACTAAACCTGCTGTTGTAGTTGCTATTGCTTTTTCGCCAAAATTGAAATACGCTACCGCTTGTCCTTTGTACCAACCTAAAGTTAATGCACTTGCTGTTCCTGCTGTAAAACTTTTTGATGCTGTAGAACCAAATGGAACAACAGGACAGTTTGCAATTGATGTAGTCTTTGTAATAGCATAACCCGACGCCAATACTTCTGATTCACTCGTTAAACTATTGGCAACATATCCACTAGGTACAGTTACTTTATTTACTAACCAAAAATCATTATATCCTGCATCGCCTGGAATGGTAGGTATAATATTATTTTGGCCTGAAACTTGTGTTCCATCTGCTTTGAAGAAAACATAAATGTCATCTGGAGTAGTAGGTTGCACATCAAAATTATAATATTTTACTACTGCCCCTGTTCTATCAAGTCCTGTTGTAATAAAGGGTTCACTGTCAAAATTAATTGCAGCATTGGCTGCAGGTAAACCATTGGTAGCAGTTCGTACCATTAAATGACCTGCCGCAGAGCTAAATCTATCTACACTTGCTTTTGTAGCTGTGTTAATATCTTTTCCTGTTACTGGTTTTGTATCGTCGTCATCTTTTGAACACGACACAAAAATTGCACTTGCCAATAAAGCACATAATCCTAAATTTGAAATATTTTTTAGCATGATTTTATATATTTTTATATTAAGATGCAAAATTCGAACATATAAAATCTAAAAGGTGTTAGATTCCTAACAAAAAACTTATTTTTCAAATATAATTTTCCCTTTTTGCAAAGAAAAATAATTGTCATTTTCTAATTCTTTCATCATAATATTGAATGTAGGTCTTGATGTTCCGATTAGTTTTGCTATTTCAGATTGAGAATAAGGATTATTTACAAGGATTTCTCCATTTAATAGATTTTAGGTAACCTCTAAAAACTCAATATTTTGATTTTAAAAAAAAACATAAAATATTAAATTTAAACAAAATAAGATTTTTAATTTTTCTGCAAATAGAGTTTTTAGAGGTGTCCTTAAAAAATAAAGCCTAAATCGATATAGTTTGAAACTCAAAAATTGTTTTTCTTAAAATTCATTTTCAAAAATAAAAAAAAATTTTAATTATTTAAAAAATAATCATTACAAAAAATTTAATTAATATCAGATATTTCTAAAAAAACCTAACTTACCATGCGTAAAAACATTATTTTATTCAAATCTAATAGCCTTTACTGGTGATATTTTAGTAATAATATAAGAAGGGATTAGCAATACTAACAAACAAATAAATATTGTTCCCACGTTTAGAGCAATCAAATAATTCCAATGTAAATAAACAGGTGCAGTATTGACATAATAATTTTCGGGATTGAGTTTGATAATTCCAAATTGTTGTTGCAACAATAGTAAACCGATAGCTACACCATTGCCCCAACATAAACCTCTGACAATCAAATGAAAAGCATTGTAAAGAAATATTTTTCGAATGGTCCAATTGTTGGCTCCTAATGCCTTCAAAATACCAATCATTTGAGTTTTTTCTAAAATTAAAACTAATAAAGCTACTACCATATTGATGGAAGCTACTAAAATCATGATGATTAAAATAGTGATGATATTAAAATCAAATAACTTGAGCCATTCGATAATATTGGCATACTTTTCATTAATTGTTTTGGATTCTAATGTAGGCGGAATTTCTTTATACACCTGATTACCAATGATTTCCATATCTTCAAAGTGGTTGATAAAAATTTCAAAAGCGCCCACTTGGTCATTTTCCCAATGATTGATACGCTGAATGTGTTTGATATTTCCGATGATGTAAGTAGCGTCAAATTCTTGAAAACCAGAATTATAAATCCCAACAATTTTAAAATTTCTCATATTAGGTAATCCGTCTTGATTTTCTTTCATGAAAAAAGTTTGAAACGACTGGTTCAATTTTAAATTCATTTTATCGGCCAACAGTTGCGAAATCAACACATCGTTATTCAAATGGGTTGTTACATCTGGAATATGCCCTGCTACCAAATATTCTTTCATAAATGTCCAATCATAATCAGGGCCAACTCCCTTTAAAATAACCCCTTCAAATGCAATATCTGTTCGAATAATACCTGCTTTTGTAGCTACTCCTTGAATATTTTGGATGCCTTGAATATTTTTAAAATGTGGATAAAAATGTTGATGCGTCGAAATGGGTTTTTTGCTTACTTGCGATTGGTTGTCATCAAAATTTGAAATTTGGATGTGCCCCGAAAAAGCAACTAGTTTTTCTTGTATTTTTTTTTGCAAACCAAAACCCGTTGCAATAGACACAATCATCATTACCATACCAATGGCAATTGCAGCAACGGCAATTTTTATTATTGGACTAGAAATACTATTTTTGTGAACTTTAGACGAAACAAGTCGTTGGGCAATAAAATATTCTAAATTCAAAATACTGTTTTTTGATTGTTAGGGCAAATATAAAAATTTATGTTTGGTTTGATTCAAAAAGTAGATTAAAAAATAAATCATGATCAAAATAAACAAACAAAACCGTGCATTAGGCTATTTTAGTTTCAAAATCATGTTACTGGTTTCTGTATTGGTTTCTTGTAGCAATACCCAAAAAATCAATTCACAACAACCATTTTCCATAGAAAGCACATCAAAAAAAACAACCACTATTCGTACTGGTGCAGATCGACATGACGTTTATTTACCTCTATTGGCAAACAAAAAAATAGGAGTTGTAACCAATCAAACAGGTTTACTTACATCTGGAAGTCATTTGGTAGATTTTTTAATTACTAAAAACATAAATATTCAAAAAATATTTGCTCCAGAACATGGATTTAGAGGCACTGCCGATGCTGGCGAGCACATATTAGATGGTAAAGATGTCAAAACGGGTTTGCCCATTGTATCGTTGTATGGCAACAATAAAAAACCCAAACCTGAACATTTTAAAAATATCGACCTTGTTGTATTTGATATTCAGGATGTTGGTGCCCGATTTTATACCTACATTTCCACATTGCACTACTTGATGGAAGCCTGTGCCGAACAACAAATTCCGTTGCTAGTTTTGGACAGACCCAATCCTAATGGCAGCATAGTAGATGGCCCAATATTAGATCCTGCATATCAAAGTTTTGTTGGCATGCACCCAATTCCTGTTTTGCATGGCATGACAATTGGAGAATATGCCCAAATGATTAATGGCGAAAAATGGTTAAAAAACGGTATTCAATGCCTTTTGACAGTCATTGCCTGCGACCATTACAATCGAAATTTGCCCTATTCGCTTGTAGCAAAACCATCACCAAATTTGCCCAACGACCAGGCAATTAACTTATATGCCAGTTTGTGTTTTTTTGAAGGAACCAATGTAAGTGTGGGTAGAGGAACTGATAAACAATTTCAAATATATGGCTCGCCATTTTTGCCAAAAGGTGCTTTTAGTTTTGTGCCAAAGCCAAATTTGGGAGCTCAAGATCCTTTGCACAAAAACATTGTTTGCTATGGCGAAGATTTATCTAACCTCAAAAAAATCAAACAAATAGAACTTCAATGGCTTATAAAAGCTTACAAAGAAACATCAGACAAATCTGTTTTTTTTATTCCATTTTTCAGTAAATTAGCAGGAACAAATCAGTTACAAATACAAATAGAAGCAGGGTTATCCGAAAAAGACATTAGAAATAGTTGGAAAAAAGGGATTGCACAATTTCGAAAAATGAGACAACCTTATTTATTGTATCCATAAAACATTACATTAAAAAAACACATTATTACATATCAAAAAATAGTTTATATTTGAATTTTATTAATACCCAAAAAACACACTTTCTATGTTGTATGACTATCTCAAATCGTTGCATTTAATATTTGTAATCACTTGGTTTGCAGGGCTTTTTTATATTGTTCGGTTGTTTGTATATCAAATAGAAGCTCACGAAATGCCACAACCCAAACGGGATATTTTACTCGATCAATACAAAATCATGACCTTTAGGTTGTGGTATATCATCACATGGCCAAGTGCGATTTTGGCCAGTTTGTTTGCCTTTTGGATGCTGTTTATAAACTCCCATTTGTTACTTGCCGATTTTTTTAGAGTAAAATTGTTTTTTGTTTTTTTATTGTATATATATCACGGCAAGTGCCATCAAATATACAAACAATTGCAAAAGTCTGAGTTCAAATACACGTCAAATTTTATGCGGCTGTGGAACGAAGGAGCAACCATTATTTTGTTTGCCGTAGTATTTTTGATTATCGTTAAAAGTGCTATCAATTGGATTTTTGGCGTTGTAGGCATCATCCTTTTTTCGGTTATCATCATGCTTGGTTTTCGATTTTATAAAAAAATAAGAGAAAAAAATGTTTAGTCATTTCAAAATATCAATGCTATCCTTACAAATTAGGATATTTTTATCAATGATTGTTTTGATTATCGTGGCCTCGGTATTATTAGCTTCTATATCTATTGTGCAATTTCAAAATGAGGCCAAGGTCTATCATCAAGAACGGTTGGACAGAAAAGAAGATGCCATCAAAGAAAACATCAATTATGTGCTGTCCAACACTACTTATCCACTGAATGCTTCCAATTTGAAGTCGATTTTTAAGGATAAAATTCATGAATTGTCTGACATTCATAATTTAGAAATAAACATTTATAGCTTGAATGGTAAATTGTTAAAATCTTCTAAATCAACATTTTCTGTAGATGCAGTTGCTCCCCCCATACCAAAATACATACTAAAACTCGTTCAATCCTCTATCGAAAAAAGGTATGTGGACATTAAAACCATTAATGGACTCAAAAACCGTTCATCATATAGTTTGATAAAAGACGACAAATTTAAACCCATTGGCATTTTGAATTTGCCTTATGTAGAAGATGACAGTTATTACGAAAAAGAATTAAGTAATTTTTTAATAAGACTTGCACAAGTATATACATTTATGTTGTTTGTAGCATTTATAGTAGCCTATTTTTTATCTTCCTATATTACAAAATCATTAAAAACCATTTCTGACAAATTAAGCGAAACTTCCTTATCTCAAAAAAATGAAAAAATCATGTTGGAAGCCAATAGCAAAGAAATCAATTTGCTCATAAAGGCTTATAATGGCATGGTGGAAGAGCTGGAAATAAGTGCCCAAAAACTAGCGCAAAGCGAACGAGAAGAAGCCTGGCGAGAAATGGCCAAACAAGTAGCACACGAAATTAAGAATCCGCTAACGCCCATGCGATTGACGGTGCAAAGCTTTCAGCGAAAGTTTGACAACAACGACCCCTATTTGAAACAAAAACTCCATGATTTTTCAGAAACATTAATCCAACAAATAGATGCCATGAGCTCTGTGGCATCGGCATTTTCAAACTTTGCATCTATGCCTGCCCAACAAAATGAAACCCTAAATGTGGTGGAGGTAGTCAGTTTGTCTTTAGAGATTTTCAATGAAGAATATATTTACTTTGAAAGCGAATTTGAAAGTATTGTTTCAAAAATGGACAGGACCCAATTGGTTCGTATCATCAACAACTTAGTAAAAAATGCGATACAAGCCATACCCGAAAATCAAGAAGAAAAATCAATTTTTGTAAGTGTAAAAAAAGAAAAATCATCCGTTTTGATTGCCGTAAAAGACAACGGAACAGGCATAGAAACCAAGGATGTTGATCATATTTTTGAGCCAAAATTTACAACAAAAAGCAGTGGTATGGGACTTGGATTGGGGATTATCAAAAAAATTATAGAAAATTACAAAGGCAGCATTACGTTTGACACCCATATTGGCATCGGAACTACATTTACCGTAACGTTACCATTATATCATTCCTAAAACAAAGAAGTTTGTTGAGGGTTTTCATGGTTGAGCAACCATTTTTTGCGGTGCAATCCGCCAGCATACCCCACCAATTTTCCATTGGTGCCAATTACCCGATGACACGGCACAACAATCCAAAGTGGGTTTTTGCCATTGGCTGCTGCCACAGCTCTAATGGCTTTTGGGTCGCCAAACTGATGGGATAGCTGCAAGTAAGACAGGGTTTTTCCAAAAGGTATTTCTGATAATAAGTCCCATATTTTTTTTTGAAAATCGGTCCCTTTTGGGTTCAAAACCAAATCAAATTGTTGCAATGTGCCTTCAAAATATTGGTTGAGTTGTTGCACAACCGCTTGCAAACAAAATGGTATTTCGTTGCTAACGATTCCTTGATCCAAAACAGTAATAGACGAAACGCCCATGTCGTCGCCAACAATTTGAGCAATTCCTAAAGGTGTTTGGATAAAACATGTAGCCATAAGATCAATTTGGTGTTAAAAAAGCTACCTATAAGTATTTTCAGGTAGCTTTTTTTGAATTTGAATTTTTAATTTGACCCATTTTTGTTAGGAACAAAACTGGTCGAAAGCATCTTTTAAGTTTTCGGCAATCATTTCGGCAGGGCGGCCTTCTATATGATAACGTTCCAACATGTGAACCAATTCGCCATCTTTAAACAAGGCAATACTTGGCGACGAAGGAGGAAAAGGCAACATATAGCCACGAGCAGCATCTACGGCATCTTTGTCCACGCCTGCAAAAACCGTAACTAAATTTGTAGGTTTTTTTGCGTTTTCTAAACTCATTGTTACCCCTGGGCGTGCGTTTCGAGCAGCACAACCACACACAGAATTAACTACTACAAGGGTAGTTCCTTCGGTTTTCATTGCAGCATCTACAGCCTCTTTTGAAAATAAATTTTGAAAGCCCGCTTGCGTTAATTCTGCTCGCATTGGGGTTACCATTTCTTCTGGATACATCATATTTTTATTTAGATTAATTATTTATTAGACTGCAAATTTACATCGTTTTTTTGTTTTCTTGCTATATAAAACACCAATATTTGCAATTTTTTTTGAAGCACTTAATCAATTAATTTCCCGTAAAATGAGCCTTTCTTTTCTCTAAAAATGCTGTGGTGCCTTCTTTAAAATCGGCTGTGCCAAAACAGTTTCCAAAAGAAACAATTTCTGTTTGATAGCCATTAACACCTACTTTGAAAGGAGCATTGATGGCTAAAATGGCTTGAGTAATGGCTGTGGGGGCATTTTTCAATATTTTATAAATTATTGATTTTGAATAATTTATCAATTCAGTTTGCTCCACAACATGATTGACCAATCCATAACTAAGTGCCGTTGCTGCGTCTATCATACTAGCAGTCATGATCATTTCCATAGCCCTACCCTTGCCTATGAGTTGTGGCAAACGTTGCGTTCCGCCATAGCCTGGTATTACCCCAAGAGAAACCTCTGGCAAACCCATTTTGGCATTTGAAGAGGCTATACGAAAATGACATGCCATGGCCAATTCTAAACCTCCGCCAAGAGCAAATCCGTTGATAGCGGCAATAACAGGTTTGCTTAGATTTTCGATTAAATCAAATAATTTTTTTTGTCCTTCTGCGGCTAAAAGCGTTCCTTGTTCTACAGAAAAGTGTGCAAATTCTGCAATATCGGCACCTGCAACAAAAGCTTTTTCGCCAGCACCCGTTAGTAAAATGGCTCCAATGCTTGGGTCAGATGCCATTGTTTGAAAGGCCAAATGCAACTCCTCGATGGTTGCTACATTCAAGGCATTGAGTTTTGATGGTCTGTTGATGGTAATTTGACCTATTCCATCGGCCATTTCAGTTGTAATATTTTGATAATTCATGGTTGTAAAAAATTAAAAAAGTTAAAAAAATATTGAATTCTAAATATCTTCATTTTGTATTATTAAACTTAGTACCTATTGCGTTAGGGATAGCAATGGAAATCCTTTTTTGAGGCTTTTTTCGGCCTCAAAAAAGATTATTTCACAATATTATATTTCTTTTGGAGTTCAATGAACGTTGTTTGAAACGGATAGCCCGACCCTTGGGGAACGCCCAAAAAGTTATTCTTTGTATTTGTATTTATTCTATAAATTAGTCATTTGTTTATATTTATATATTTTTATTAAGAATACCTGCTTTTAAAATTTGTCCAAAGTGGTACATATCTTCAAACGAACAATAAAAAGGAACTGGAGCAAGCCTAATTACATTGGGTTCTCGCCAATCGACAATAACGCCATTAGCCATTAAAAAGTCGAACAATTCTCGGCCCTCACCATGCAAAAAAACGGACAATTGACAAGCCCTTTCGTTAGGATTTGTTGGGGTAATGATTTCGAAATGACCCGCAACTTCTTGGTTGATAGTTTGCAATATAAAATCGAGGTAAGCCGTTATTTGATTTCTTTTTTGAATTAATGTTGGCATACCTATTTTGTCAAACATTTCGATGGCAGCCCAATATGGAGCTAACGAAAGAACGGGCAAATTGCTAATTTGCCAGCCATCTGCCCCCTCTGAAGGGCAAAAAGTGTCGTCCATTTTGAATCTCGTTTTTTTATCGTGTCCCCACCAACCCGCAAATCGAGGAAGTTGCAATTGATGGTGTTTTTCGTGAATAAAACAACCCGACACATTACCAGGCCCAGCATTCATGTATTTGTAACTGCACCATGCTGCAAAATCAACACCCCATTGGTGCAAATCCAAGTGAATATTGCCAGCTGCATGTGCCAAATCCCAACCCACATGAGCCCCGTGGGCTTGCCCTTTTTTGGTAATTTGTTCAATATCAAATACTTGTCCTGTATAATAATTGACGCCCCCCATCAAAACCAGGGCTATTTCATGCCCGTGTTGGTCCAATAAGTCTAAAACGTCTGAGGTTCTAATATGGTGTTCGCCAGGACGTCGTTTGACGGTAATGATGGCATCGGAAGGGTCGTATCCATGAAATTGAACCTGACTTTGTAACATGTATTGATCAGAAGGAAATGCTTTTTCTTCGCACAATATTTTATATTTTGATGGTTTTGGATTGTAAAATGACACCATTAGCAAGTGCAAATTTACAGTTAGCGTATTCATTACGGTAACTTCGGACGGTTTTGCCCCTACTAATTTACTTAAAGGCACTTTGAAACGTTCTTGATAATCCCACCAAGGTTTTTGAGCAAAAAAGTGGCCTTCGACAGCTAAATTTGCCCAATCGTTCATGATTTCATCTATATATTTTTGGGTTTGTTTGGGCTGAAGTCCTAAAGAGTTTCCTGTAAAATAAATCACATTTTTACCGTTGTGTTTGGGAAAATGGAATTGATTTTTATAATCTCGAAGTGCATCTTGAGCATCCCATTGTTGTGCAAATTGTAAAGTATTTTTAAAAATCATGTTGTTTTTTTGCGGTAAATATAAAAAATACATTTAATATGTGTTTCTATTTAGTGCCATAAAAATTTGCCAATACACAAAATAATTTTTATTTTACAAAAAATCAAGGATTTAACGCTAACAATATTATTTTTGCCTAAAAGTATTATGACTCAAAATTATGGCAAAAGCAAACTACAAGTGGATTTTACTTGGACTCCTTTCAATGATTTGGGGTAGTTCTTTTATTTTAATAAAAAAAGGATTGATTGGGCTTACAGCGTTTCAGCTTGGATCGTTCCGAATTGTATTTGCAAGTTTATTTTTGCTGGTTGTTGGATTTAAAAAAATAATGACAATACCCAAAAAACAATGGTTTTATATCGTAGTAACGGCATTTGTAGGAACCTTTTTTCCTGCTTACCTTTTTGCAATGGCCGAAACAGAAATTGACAGTTCGATTACTGCTATTTTGAATGCCTTAACACCGATTAACACCTTAATAATTAGCACATTGGCATTCCATCAACCTTTCAAAAAACAACAATTTATTGGGGTACTAATTGGTTTTATAGGCAGTATGTTTTTGGTTTTGAACGGCACTTTTTTGCATCCAAACAAGGCCTATCATTATGCTTTATTGGTGATTGTTGCTACACTTTGCTATGCTTTGAATGTCAATTTGATAAAAAAACACCTTTCAAACCTACATCCATTAAGTATAACGACAGGAAATTTTTTGGTATTGATTGGGCCCGCATTAATTATATTGACAAATACAGGTTTTTGGCACCAGAACCATCCAGAAGTTGTTGGCACCTCGCTGCTTTATATTGTAGTTTTAGGGGTTTTAGGTACAGGAATAGCCAATGTGATGTTTTTTAAATTAATTCACTCACGTTACGCAAAATT